>JANWHO010000204.1 GCA_025450375.1 Chloroflexota bacterium | reverse complement strand
GGAACATCGCTGGTCTGGATATTCTGGCCCGAGCGGGGAGCCGTGGATGTGTGGCGCCCGCCGGATCTCCGTCCCCGTGCCCAGGAGATGCGCGCCAGGGCGACCCTGCTTGTGGAAGCTGGGAACGTGCTTGATGGAGAGGCCGTAGTGCCCGGCTTCTCCTGCCCGCTCGCCCCTCTCTTCGCCATGCGGCGCTAAGGCCAATCATTAGGGGTGAAGGAGCGCGAGAAGTGATGCCTCTCCTTGAAAACGCGCTTTATCAGCGCCCCTCTGAAGCCGCGCCGCGGCGACCAGGTGCTCCATGCCTCAGCGGAACCGGGCGCTGGTGGCGCCGCGCGAAGGCCAGCCCATGCCGCGCCCAGTAAAGGGTCAGCGCGGTCGTCGCGGCTATCCCGAATACGATCACGCCGCCCACGCCGTCCATCAGGTAGTGGTTCGCGGTCACGACCACCGCCACGAGCATGATTACCGGGTAGAGCAGAACCAGCCCGCGGAGCCCCCAGGGGCGCAGGGCCCAGGCCAGGGTACATCCCACGATCAGCGCGTAGCAGATATGGATACTGGGCATGGCCGCGAACTCGTCATTGCCGCGCTGGCTGGGGATCATTTGGGCCAGCGTATCCACGAAGTGGAAGGGGCGGCCGTTGTAGGTGAGACCGGTGGTCGCGCGCGGCGGCGCCACGGGGAAGATATGATAGGTCAAAAGGGCCAGCGCGTCGCAGATGAAGAGGGTGTTCCGCATCCGGCTGAAGAGGTCCGTCCGGAAGTAGAACACCCAGAGAGCGGAGGCGATCAGGACGATCGGATGGCCCAGGGCATAAAGCACATTGGCCAGGAGGGTGAGCTGTGCCCAGCCAACACTGATTCCGAGCAGATGATAGGTATGCTCCAGGGCCCCTTGCCAGGCGGGCTCAACGAAAAAGCCGTGAGTCTGCTCGAAGGCGGCGACCTGGCGGGCGTTCTCCATCCCGGCCAGGGTACCCTTCTGGCTGATCGCCTGCCGGATCAGTTCGTTCGCCGTCTCATAGACGCCGATCAGGATGATCTGACCGGCGAAGGTCGACCAGGTACGCCGCATGATCCTTACCTCTCCGCCCGGGCCTGCTTACTGCCTTTCGCCTCCCTGTCGCGCCCGAACGCGAGGGCGAACTCGTCGTGGAGCACCAGGGCCGTCACCGAGGCAATAGCGATCGAGGCGCCAAGGGTTAGCACCCGGTTAACCAGCATGATGCTGATCGCGACGTTCCGATCGATGCCCAGGGCTACCAGCGCCCCCGTTCCGCTCACCTCGGCCACCCCGATATCGATGGGCAGGGGAAAAATCAGGGAGAAGGCCAGGCTGAAAAAGTACACGGCAAGGGCTCCGGTGAAGGTGAGGGAATTCACATCCAGACCTCGCGAGATGAGGAACAGCCCCGAGCCGGCGATGATCACATACAAGGTGCCCAGCAGTACCGGGACGGCCAGTACCCGTGGATGCAGCAGATCCCGCGTACCCTCGCGAAACGCGCGGAGGCCGTCCAGTACGCCGCACAGGTGCTTGTTCTTGGCCATCCAGCGAGGGGGACCGGAGGCCCCGTGGTAGAGCCGGTACACCAGCGTGATAACCACTCCGAATACCAGGATGCCGATGATGATCACCGGGCGCAGCCACCCGGTCCAGCTTCCCAGGCCCAGGACGACGACGCCAACGAGCGAGACTGCCACCTCGATGAGCACGATCATCGTGGAGGCACTGGCGGAGCGGCCAAAGTCGCTCCCTTCGGCCTGCTGAAGGACATAGTTCTGAAAATAGTTGCCAATCGGGAGGCTCTTGGTGATTTCGCCGAGCGCGAAGGCGAAAATTTGCCCGCGGAGCGGAACTTTGAGATCCAGGGCCCCCAGAAGCAGATGCCACTGTACCCCGCGCACCACCTCGTAGGCGCCCATCAGCAACAGAAAGAAGGCGAGATAGAGGTGGCGGAAGTTGCTCATCAGCCCTACCACCTTCTTCAGATCGGCGGCCGCGAGCAGCGCCCCCAGAAGGGCGAGGCTGAGAATCAGTGGGATGATCACCTTGGGCTGGAGGAGCCGTTTCACACGCGCTCTCCCAGCGGTCCGCCAAGCTTTACGGCGTTGGAAGCTCGCGCGGAGCGTGCTTCGTCCACGGGCCGGACTGGCACGCTCCCCCCTCCACTGGTGGGTGGCTTCCCCTCCCGGCGCGCCCGCAGCCGCCGGTAGAACAGATCGGCGGTGTCCAGGAGTACGCCAAAGATGGGAGCCCCGAAGATCGCGCCCCACAGGCCGGCCACCTCGGCCCCGAGCAGCAAGCCCACTAGCACGGTAAGTGGGTGCATCCCCATCGCGCCGCCCATCACGCGGGGCGCCATCACATTGATCACTACGTGCTGCAACGCGCCCAGCAGCAACAGGAGCACCACCAGGCCCGGCCACGGGAAGGCCGGGTCGGTGGCGTGGGCGAGCATATAGCCGAGCAGGGCCGGGATGATGGCCAGGAAGGTGCCGATGAACGGGACCAGCATCATGATCGCGGCGAAGATGGCGACCACCACCGGATAGGGGACGCCGAAGACAGTCACCACCAGGAAGGTGAGAACCCCATAGCAGGCGGAGAGCGTGAGCTGGCCCCGCACGTAGCCGCCGAACTTCCGGTTGACAATCACGCGCACCTCGTCCAGCACTTCACTGGTCGCGGGCGGGAAGTAGGCGAGCGCCTCGCGCACCAGCCGGTGCCCGTCCAGGGTCAGATAAAAGGCCAGGATCAGCACGATCACAAAGTCAAGCAGAGCCGTGTTGAGCGCGCCCACGAAGCCGAGAAAGCTCGTGACACTCCCACTCAGCGCTCCCGAGGAGAATTGGCTGCTCAGTAGATGTTGAAGCTGCGTCCCCGCCTTGATCGCTCCATGCTGCAAATTGACGCTGTAGTCGCGGGTGAAGTTGCTGATCTGGGCCTTTGGCACATGGAAGTGCTGGACCAGCACCCGCTCTATTCCCAGGGTGGCATTGGTGATCGGCGCGTAGGTGGCGGACTGGGAAAGCGCGGACACCAGCCGCAAACCCTGGATGTAGGCCGCCGGCGCCGCAACCGCCAGGATCGCCGTCAGCGCCAGACCCACCACCGCGTAGAGCCCGGAAACCGCCAGCAGGCGCGACAGGCCCAGCCGCTGCACGCGGTCGACAGCGGGGGTGAGGAAGAACTGTAAGAGCCAAGCAAAGAAGAACATGGCCACAACATGCCCGGCAGAATACAAGACGCCCAGAACCCAACGGCCCAGGTACACGCTCGCCAGTAGGGTGAGGACGATCACGAGCGCGTGTACCCAACGCCAGAAGCTCCACGGCAGGTTCCAGGGCGGTCCAGCCGGATCCACCGCGCCTCGACGGCTCGGGCCGCGGCGCGCCGCGCGGCGCCGTGTGGCCTCATGAGCACGCGCGGTTCGCTCGCGATCGCCGCCTCGGAGCCTCACCGTAGCCACTGCATGGCTATCCGACCACCTCAAGGTCATGGCGGCGGGCGAGAAGCCGGTCCGCCGCTCCGGTTACGGTTGCCACGTCGATCGCCGCCAGCGCGGCGCAGACGTGGGCGCAGCAGTCCCCCCGCCACCAGACCGGACGGGAACCGACGAAATACCGCGGCGCTCCGCACGGGTGGGCGGGCCGAACCAGGATGCCCTGGTCCGGAGCATGGTCCAGGGGACGGAAATTCGCCGCCACGGTGGGACCGAAAATAGCCACATACGGCCGTCCCAGGGCGGCGGCCGCGTGGAGCGGTCCGGAGTCGTTGCCGATGAAGAGGTCGCTCGCCGCGATCAAGGCGAGGCTGGTCGGCAGGGATACATCGCCGGCCGCCATGAGCGGCGGTCGCCTGAGCCCGGCGCCGATCCGGGCGGCCAGGCCGCGATCCTGATGGTCTCCAACGAACAGGAGACGGGCGTCCCAGCGGCGTTCCAGGTCTTCGGCGAGAGCGGCGAAGCGTTCGGCCGGCCAGCGTTTGCGCCCGCCCAGCCAGGCGCCGCCGGGATGAAGCGCCACCAGCGGGCCAGTGTGCCCCAGGGCTCCCCGTCTCAGCCACGACCGCGCGTGCTGGTGGGCGCTCGCCGACAAGCGGAGCCGTGGGGAGTGGCTGACCTCCGTCCAGGGCGGCAGGTCCAGCTCGCGCGCGCATCCGTAGTAATGGGCCGCCGCGTGCGTGGCGCGCCACCGCCGATGCCGGCCGGGCAGGAGCCACCACAACGGGTCGAACTTCATATAGAGGCGGCGGGGAATGCCGCAGACCAGGCTTATCCATTTATAGGCGGGCGAGGTGAAGTCCACCGCCACGTCGAAGCGATGATCCCGCAGGCGGCGTAACTCGTCCACCGGTGGGCCCGCGCGCCGCCAGGCAGCGGGGGGCGGCAGCTCTTGCACATCGTCGATCGCTGGGACGCAGCGGAAAATGGCCGCGCTCGCGCCATGGGTCAGCGCGACAATCTCGGCCCCTCGATAACGATCGCGCAGGGCCTGGATGGTGGGGAGCGTGAAGAGGGCGTCCCCGATTGGCAAAAAGCCGTAGAGCAAGATGCGGCTTGGCGCATCGACGGCAGGCCCGTGGGCGAATGCGGTTAACATGCGGTGTTCCGATCGTAGAGCAGGCGATAAAGCAGCGCCGACGGACGGCGGGCCGGCCCCTGAGAGTGGTCATCGGGGAGAGGCGCGGTTAACCGGCGTCCCACGATCAACGCCGCCACCAGGAGCGGCGCCGGCGATACAGGGTCGCGCGGCCAGGCGTGGGCGGCGCGGACCGCTGGAAAGGCCAGGACGCCAAGCAGGCAGCCGAGAGGGACCGATTTGCTGCGCGAGGCCCGTATCCGCTCGCCCAGGCGGTGGCCGCCCAGCATCGGCGCCACCCGCCAGAGGGAGCCGCCGGCCAACCCCGTGAGCGCGGCGGAGGCGGCCAGGGGGTCGATGGCGGCGGCTACCCCGACGAACGCGCTGATTCCCCGGCCACCAGCAAAGCGCGGGAACAGCGGCCAGCACTGCCCGGCCAGCCCACAGGCGCCCGCCACCTCGCTGGCCGGCGCGGAGCGGCGCAGCCAGCGTCCAACCAGGACCGGCAAGGCGCCCTTGGAGGCGTCGAACAGCCAACCGATGACCCCACGCCACGGCCCCGCCGCTGCCCAGAGGTTGCCTCCGCCCACGTTGCCCGAGCCATGGCGGCGCAGATCGACCCCGCGAGCATGCCCCAGCAGGTAGACGAAGGGGAGCGAGCCATACAGATACGCACCTAGGCAGAGCGCGGGGTCGCCCAGCGACCGGGGAAGATAGAATGAGTGCCGCATGCCCCCTCCTTGATCGTTCCGAGCCTTGTCCGCGGCTCGGGCGCACTCCAGGAATCCGGGCATGGACAGGGAACCCACCGCGCGGCGGCTGGAATACAGACTGCTCGCTACGGGCGCCGCCTGAGCGGCACGACACATCCCGCACTCTTAGCTCGGAGCGCCACGGCGCATGCCAGGCGAGTATGAATTCCTGTCCAGGGTGGGCAGGCTACGTGTCACCGCACGCAACCGCTGATTGGTAGGTAAGGAAACGCGCCCGCCTTCCCGGATCCCTCGGATGACCACTGATTGAAATCTAGCATGCCGGATCTTAAGATGCAACGCTCGCCTTCTCGGCCGCGCCGGAGAATGACATGACCCTGAATTGGTGGAGCAAGATCTGGCGCAAGAGCAACAAAGAGCGTAAACTTGAGCGTGGCTTGAGCATGAACTGGATGGCAATGGAAGGGGGGGAACGTGCGCGAACAGGTGAGATTACGCCCCGGCATGGTGGCCGTGAAGGTCGGCTGCCTCGGTCGGGTAGCTTCCGGAGGCGAACTATCATGGTGAGGCGATTGGTCTTAATCCTTGCCATGATTGCTACGCTTGTGGGGATCATACCCGTGCGGGAACATGCTGCCCTGGCCGCCCCGGTTGTCCAATTCACGGTCACGGGGCCGCCTAACGCCACGGCTGGCGCCACTTACTTCGTTACGGTCATTGCCTCGGACTCCAGTTATGTCGGCACGGTGCAGTTCAGCAGCAGCGACCCACAGGCCGTGTTGCCCACGCCCTACACCTTTGTCCTTGCCGATACTGGCTTCCACACTTTCAGCGCCACTCTCAAGACGTCGGGCAACCAGACGATCACGGCCACCGACACCGTGACCTCTAGCATTACGGGGACCGACAGCTCCATCAGTGTCGTGGCCGCCGCGGCCACGCACTTCGCGGTGAGCGCGCCTTCCAATGCCACGGCCGGCGCCGCCTTCAACGTCACGGTCACCGCTAACGACCAGTTTGTGTATACGGACACCAGCTATGCAGGCACCGTGCATTTCACCAGTAGCGACCCCCAGGCCGTGTTGCCGGCGGACTCAACCTTGACCAACGGCGTGAGCACCTTTAGCGCCACCCTCAAGACGTCGGGCAATCAAACAATCACCACGACCGACACCGTGACCGCCAGCATCACCGGCAGTAGCGGCGGCATCAGCGTCGCGCCCGGAGCAGCCACGCACTTCGCGATCACAGGGACCCCTACGAACGCCACGGCCGGCGTCGCCTTCAACTTCACGCTCACCGCCCAGGATCAGTTTGGTGCTACGGTCAGCTGCTACGCCGGTACGGTGCACTTCACCAGTAGCGATCCCCAGGCCGGACTGCCGGCGGATTCCACCTTGACCAATGGCGTGGGCACCTTTAGCGCTACCCTCAAGACCGCCGGTAACCAGAGCCTCACCGCGACCGACACGGGGAACAGTGGCATCACGGTGACCACCAGTTCCATCAGTGTCACGCCTGGGCCGGCCACGCACTTCATGGTCAGCGCGCCGCCCAGCGCCACGTCCGGCGCGCCTTTCAACTTCACGGTCACCGCCCAGGATCAGTTTGGTAATACAGCCGGCGGCTACGGCGGCATGGTGCATTTCACCAGTAGCGACCCCCAGGCCGGACTGCCCGCTGATGCCGCTTTAGCCAATGGCGTGGGCGCCTTCGTCACCATCCTCAGGACGGTAGGTATCCAAACGCTCACCGCGACCGACACGGGAAGCGCGACCATTACGGGCGCCAGCGGCGGCACGAGCGTCACGGCGCCGGCCCCACCCCCAGTCGCGACGGCCACCAACGTACCAACCATGACTTTCACGCCGAGCCCCACCGCGACCAGCGTGCCCGTCACCGCGGCCAACGTGCCCGCCACCGAGACGAGCACCAGCACCCCAATCATTAATCCGACCAGTATGCCGACGTCCACGCCGACTCCGAGCTTGACCCCGACCCAGACGCCGATAGTCCTCGTAATCCATAACAGCCCAAGAACGGTGGTCGGCGGCCGTTCCCGCCCCTGCGATCTCGCGGGAAACACGAAGGGCGCCAACGAACGCGGCTGCGAGATCGTGTCGAGCGTCTCGGCGGCGGGCGCGATGGTTACGTACACGCTGACCTATCAGGACGGCTCGACGCAGCGCTTTGTTGATCGAGCGGATAGCCGCGGCCACTCACTCCACCCGTTCAACGTGGTCTACCGACCATCGGCCCATAAGGGCCACAAGCCGCATCGAGTGGCGGCTCGCATCTCCGTCCAGGCTGATCTGCCCGCCGGCACCGTGCTTGGTCCGGTGTATGTGCGCTTCGCGGTCATCCGGTAACCGATCGCCCTACTCTCTGGCCGGCACAAGGCTCAGCACCGAACACCGGCCAGAGAGTAGGCAGCCCAGTGACCGCGGGCACGGCACGGCCGGCGGTCGCGCTGGGTCCGCCTCACGCAGGCAGCGCACCGCCAATTCGGGCGCCGGCGCGAGCGACCGCGTCATCAGCGCCTCGCGATAGGCGCGGGTTGCCTGCCGCCCGTCTTCCTCGCTGACCGGCATGAAACGCACCGGGGTACCGGGCGCCGCTTGCGCGAAGCTGTCCAGGTCGGCCTCGATCACCACCGCGATCTTGGGATAGCCGCCCACCCCCCGGCTATCGGCCAGCAGCACAATCGGCTGTCCATCCGGCGGGATCTGAATCGCCCCCGGCGCCGCGCCTTCGGATGCAAGGCTCCGCGCGGTTGCCGGCCGGAGCGGCTCCCCCTCCAGGCGAACGCCCGTCCGGTCGCCGCGCTGGGAAACCCGGTACGTACTCTCGACAAAGGTTCTCCGTGTCTCCTCGCTGAACCAATCGTCCTCAGGTCCCCAGATCACCCGCGGACTGATCCGCGGTGGGGCGCTCGGACGCGGCGGGGCCAGCGCGTACCCCGGCCCGTATGCCTCGAGTTCTCCGACCGGAACCCGGTCCCCGGCCCGCAACAGCCGCCCCTCCAATCCGCCGATCCCAGGGATCAGATCGGTGGAGCGGCTGCCCAGCACCTCTGGAGTCGCGATCCCGCCCCCCATCGCCAGATAGGCCCGGAGGCCGGATTGGG
>JANWHO010000203.1 GCA_025450375.1 Chloroflexota bacterium | reverse complement strand
CGGTACTCCGTCTTCTGGTTGTCGCTCAACTCGCGCAGCGAGGTGCCGGCGATGCGGATCTCACCGCTGTCGAAGTCGTCCAGTCCCGACAGGCAGTTGAGCATGGTGGTCTTGCCGCAGCCGGACGGTCCCATGATCGCCACCATCTCGCCCTGCCGCACGGCGAAGTTCACGCACTTGAGGGCGTTCACCGTCACCGTACCGGCGGTATAGGTCTTGCGGAGCGCTCGCGCTTCAATGATCAAATCCACTGTTCTGTCCTCTCGTTTCTGTAACTACTACCAAGCGGTCCGAGACCCACGCTCGTTGCGTTCCCGCGAGCGCCAGGTCCGCGCCCGATCGCTATCTGCCTTGGCGAGGCATCCGTCGGGAAAGCTGGTCCCATACCCCGTGGTCTGGCGGGGGCGCCCGCTGCGCGCTCTTGCCGCCATGAGTCTGCTGGGCGATACCTTGCCTCCACGATTGGCGTGCCTGAGACATGGTCTTCGTTCCTTTCAGTCGCGAGCGGGTCTATCGGGGGGATGAACACGGAGGCTGGCGTGAATTCCGGTTAGGAACGCCTTGACGACCCTGTCACTAGCCTGGACCACGGCGAGCGCCGCCACAACGTCAGAAAGGCGAGGCATGGCCTAGGTATTTGTGCCCGGAAGCCGGTCACGTTGCGCTTGGCGGCGCGACTAACGGGCCGTGGGGAGACACGGGTGGAATGGGCCGGTGTAGCGGGGGCGCGGGCAGGCTCAGCGCCATGCCGAGGGAGCGTCGTCGCCATTCATGACCCTGGTATCCGCCGGCACCTACGCCTCGGCTGGTGCTGCCTCCGGATCGTGGAGGGGTAGGCGGACCACGAGGAAGGTTCCTACCTCAGGCCCGGCCGCCGATCCAGGCGCCACTGTCATCTGACCGCCGAGTCCCTCTACGCGCTCGCGCAAGCCGCGAATGCCATAGCGGCCGGCGGCGCTCTCGGGATCAGCGGGCATGCCGGCCGGTGGCGCGATACCGACGCCATCATCCTCAACCGTCATCTCAACCCAGCCGGGCACGAAGCGGAGATGAACCGCGGCCTGGCGCGCCCGCGCATGGCGCGCCACGTTCGCCAACGCCTCCTGCGCCACGCGGTAGAGGGCATCCTCGTGCCCGGTAGGTAGGGTACAGGTGTCCGGTATGTCCACGTGTATGGTGAGCCCCGTGCGTTCCTCCATGGCCACGGCATGGTTGCGTATTGCTATGAGGAGACCCTCGCCCCGCAATTGCGCCGGACGGAGTTCGAACAGCAGCGCGCGCATTTCCGAGAGCGTGCTCTGGGCCAGATCGCCGACCATGGTCAACGCGCGCTCGAGGCGGGCAGGATCGGTACGGGTGCGTGGATTCGTGGCGGCACGGGCCGCCAGATTGAGACTGAAGAGGCTCTGAGTCACGGAATCGTGCAGATCGCGCGCCAGGCGCGTCCGCTCCTCGAGTACCGCAAGATCATGGCTTTGCGCGTAGAGCCGGGCATTCTCTATCGCGACCGTAGCCTGACCCACGACGGTCCGTAATACCCGCAACTCGGCCTCGGGGAGCGGCCGCGGCTCGGCCGTCAAGCAGAGCAGCACTCCCTGGCTACGCCCCAACAACACCAGGGGCACCGCCGTCGCCGCCTCCCATCCTTCCCGCAGGCATGCCTGGATGAGCAACGCGACATCGGGCGACGGTGCCGGCGAGTCGGACGCTTGCGCGATCCGCCGCCACTGAATGGTGTTCTCCTGGAGGGCGCGCCTGAAGGCAAAGGGGTAGGTGCTTGCTGTCCCGCCCGGCGCGCGTATCGATACATCCTCCATCCCATCTGGCTGTGGGATCGGAGTCGCCGCGATGGCCTGGCTCAGCAACTCGCGCGTATCTGGCCGCATGCCATGGGAGCCGCGTAACAGCAGATGGCGCCGTTCCCCCGGTCCAGCCCCGCTTTCCAGCAAGGCGATGGCTGAGGCTGGGCACCCTACGATGGCGCAGATACGGGTCGCCATTTCATTGAGCGTGGTGGCCAGGGAAGGTGTCGATGTGAGCAGTTGGGCAATATCCGCCAGTCCCTCCAACTCGTGGACGCGGGTCTCCGCTGTATCGCGCAGGCGCGAGGTCAGCGCCATGCGTTCGCGCAACGATTGCACCATTCGGCCCAGCGATCTGGCCAACGACGCGATCTCGTCGTTGCCATCTATCGGCATCTGCTGGTCGAGATCGCCGCCGGCAACTGCCGCCGCCGTTAGCTCGAGCGCGGAGAGCCGTCTGGTCAGGCCGCGGCTCAACCAGATGCCCACGCCCGCGCCGATCGCCGCCACCGCCAGTCCCACCAGCAGCAGAACCCTGGTCACGTTGGTGATTGCGTCGTAGACGTCGCTCAGCGGCTGGACGACCTCGATGCCGCCGCCAACGTGACCGTCGGTGCCCACAATGGGAACGACGCCCGAGAGTACCGCCCGCCCATCCTCCTGCTGATTCGTGATCTGGCCGGTCACGATAGGGCTAAGCGCGCCGACTACACAGGCATGTGAGGCAGGAACCGGTGCTTGCACGAGGAGGGAGGCGAGGGCGCCGGCTGGCCGCAAATGCACCGTGGCCTGTACGGCCTGGCCGATCTTGGTGGCAAACAGGCTGTCCATCTGGCGTCCGACGCTCACCGCGCCCACCAGCCGGCCAGGACCGTCATAGAGTGGGAGGGTCACACGCAACGCGGAACCACCGCTCAGCGGGCCAGAATCCTGCTCCGTCCCACAGTTCTCGCGTCCTTGTAGTGCCGCATGGATGGAAGGACGAGCCGCCAGGCTATCCCCGTGGGACAGCGGATATTCCATCCGTACCACCACGCGGCCCCGCGTATCGACAATGTCCAGGCGATCCACGGTCAGGTCGGCGTAATATGGCTGGAGGCTGAGAATCAATGCAACCCGGTCGCCCTGGCCCAGGGCCGTGGACACGGCGCTATCATCTTGAATGAGCCGCGCCGCGCCACGCAGATCGTTCTGCTGTGTATTGTAGTAGCTAGCCGCTCCGGCCATTTGTTGGGCAAGTTGACGTTGCGCTCGATCCGAAAACTCCTTCCGCAAGAGGAGGAACGAGCCGAGCAGTGAGAGCGCCACGGCCGCCGCGACCAGGAGAGCCACGGCCAATGGGAGCCGGCGGCGCAGCGACGACCAGCCACGGACGTGCCGCGGAGGAAAAGCGTGCCCATGCAGGCGCAGGCGGCGCGTTGTCCGCGATTCCTCGTTTCCTGGCGCCGCGACATCCGCCGGTTCGGTGGAGCGAGATGGGACATCCATGACCGGTTACGAGGCGCCGACGTGTACATGTGACCAGTCGGGTACGACCACGCCGCCGCCCGCTACCCGCAACCCGGTCACCGTGCTCCGGATCAGAATGCCCGCCAGCGGATTGGCGATGGGGATCGTGGCGGCATCCTGCATGGCCAGCGCTTCGGCGGAACGGTAAAGGGACAGTCGCCGCGGCGTATCACCGACCAGCCGATCGGCAAGGCCGACCAGCCGATCAAACCGCGCGTTACTCCAGCCACCGTTGTTGTTATGGCTACCCGTGCGCAGAAGCTGTGTCAGAAAGTTCTGCGGGTCAGGCCAGTCCGCGGTCCAGGCGACCGGCGCGATCTGAAACGCCAGCTTGGTCAACTGCTGGTTGTAGGTATTATGATCGGCCTGCGTAATGCTCACGTTGATGCCCAGGACATCATGCCACTGCCGCGCCACGGTACTGGCCAGAAGCAAGTTCTGGGTCCCTTCGTCCGCGCTGAAGACGAGGGCGGGAAAGCCGCGGCCACCGGGGTAGCCTGCTTGCGCGAGGAGGGCGCGGGCCAGCGCGGGATCGTAGCGCGCACCCCGCGGATGCAGGTCGTAGCCGGGCATGCCCGGCGGCAACATTCCGTCCGTAGCCCGCGCGAGCGTGCCAAACACAGTCCTCACCAGCGGCGGCTTGTTCAGGGCATGGGCCAGGGCCTCCCGCACGCGTCCCCGATCGAGGGGGGCATGTCGCTCATTGAGCATCAGGAACGTGGTGGCAAGCATTGGCGAGCGGTGGAATTGGGGGTCGCCGTCGACGCGATACACCTGGTCCGCCGGGAACGCAATTGATCCCATGACGTCGAGCCCTCCGGTCTGGAAGAGTTTGAAGGCCGCCGTGGGCTCCGGGACGAAGACAATGGAGAGCGCCACGCGCGGGCGCGGTCCATAATAGTAGGGGTTCGGGACGAGCTGTAGGGATTGGTCGTGCTGCCAGTGTTGCACGATAAAGGGGCCCGTGCCCACGGCGTGCTCGGTCCAGAGGCTGCCCTGCTGCTGGATACGCCGTCGCGGCACGATCGCGGCATCGGGCTGCCCGAGGCGGGCCAGAAATGAACCGGTCGGCGTGCTCAGGGTGATGCGCACGACAGTGGGGCTCAGCGCCCGCACGCCGCTGAGTGCGCTGCTCCGGCCCGCACTCCGTGCCGCGGCTCCCTCAATAGTACCGAGTACATACGGATTGGAGGTGTGGCCGAAGGCGGGGCTCAGGGCGCGGTCGAGGGAATAGACGACGTCGGCAGCGGTGACTGGGGTACCGTCACCAAAACGCAAGCCGGGCCGTAACCAGAAGGTGTAGGTCCGCCCATCCTTACTCACCGCCCAACGATTGGCCGCTGCCGCGACCATGGTCAGGTCAGGCCCCTGGCGCACGAGCCCCTCGAAAATAAAGCCAATGGCCAGGCGCGCGTTCTCATCGCCAATTGACGCGGGGTCGAGTGTTACCAGATCAGCCACCCCTTCATCTGCCCAACGCAGTATCGGGAGGCCCGCGGCATGCGCGGCATGGAGAGATGATCCAATTGGCAACACGAGCAGCAGACAGCAAACGCCGTGGCACAGTAGACGGCGGATATGCTCCGTGCGACGGAGTACGGACGTGACGGCGGTTACGTACAAAAAGGGCTCCCTTCCAACCTGAAGAGGTGGCAGGCCGCGGTATATGGCGCGAATCGCGATACTACGCGAAGAAGGACTACGGCCCATCCTCGAGGGTGACGAGATTATGCCTCAAGGCATAGATGACTGCCTGGGTACGGCTGGTAAGGCCCAGCTTGCCCAGTATATTTCCGACGTGCCCTTTCGCCGTCTTCTCTGTCACCCCAAGCTCCCGAGCAATCACTTTGTTGGCCGCGCCTTGAGCCAGCAGGGCGAGCACCTCACGTTCGCGCTCGGTGAGCGGCTCCACAAGCTCGGGCGTTTTTGGCTTGCTCATCGCCCGCATGAGCCGGCGAGCGACCGTCGGGTCAAGATGGACTTCCCCTTGTCGGGCCGCGCGGATGGCGGCCACGATCTCGGTGGGGTCGGCGCTCTTGAGGACATACCCGATCGCGCCAGCCTGTATCACCGCGGTAACCTGGTCGTCCTCGACAAAGCTGGTCAGCACGATAACGTCGACATCCGGCGCGGCGGCTTTGATGCGGCGTGTCGCCTCAACGCCGTCGACGGCAGGCATCGCGAGATCCATGAGCACGATGTCCGGGCGCAGGTCCAACGTCAGGGTCAGCGCCTGGACCCCGTCCTTTGCATCGCCTACGACCTCTATGTCCTCGTACCCTTCGAGGAACAGGCGCGTGCCCGCGCGTACTATCGCATGGTCGTCGACCAGCAACACACGGCTCATCCCCTCGATCGACACGGTCAGCCTTCTTCCCGCCGGCGTTGGCCGAGACCGGCGCTCTCCCGCACAGTCTAGCACATCGCTGGCCGGAGCACGGGCCTCGGGAATATGTGACAGCCGGGTACAAAGTCGTGGCCGCGTCCAGGCCAAACGGCGCGGCCTGAAGCGCGACCAATTGCTCGGGGCCGTGCCCGTCTTCGGGGCCTGTTGTCAGAGCGACGGTGGACATACGGTAGGGATGCGGCACATACACGCGGCGATGTAGGCGAATTACGGTTGTTTTCGCGCTCAGTTCATGGGCCTGGCATGCGGAGAGGAGACTCCTTTGGCGCTCGCGACATGGTGGCAAGGCGATCCCGATATGAAGATCACCCCAGTGCCGAACTTTCAGGCACGGCTGGCTGATCACCCCGAGCAATTGGCCCGAATCAATCACCTGGGGATCGGCGAAGTGTCGGAACGGAGGCGCGCGGGCCATCGCCCGTACGTTGGCTACGTCGGTGCCACCGCGGTGACCTATGGTTGGGTGGCGACTCGCACAGCCGCTATCGGAGAGCTTAGCCTCGTGTTCACCATACCTGCCGGTGACCGCTATTTGTGGGATTTCGCGACCTTGCCGGAATGGCAGGGGAGAGGGCTCTATCCGTGCCTGCTACACGCGATCGTGCGGATCGAGGACGCGGATCGGTTCTGGATCATCCACGCCCCCGAGAACATGTCCTCGGACGTGGGGATACAGACAGCGGGCTTTCAAGATGTGGGGCAGCTCTCGTTCCGGCCTGACGGCAGCGTAGGACTTATTCCGGCCGCGCAACACGCCAGGGCGCGGTTCGGCGCGGCCCTCCTGGGCGTGCCGCTTCTCGAAGGGGGACTCAGCCCTTGCCCGCGTTGCGTGGATCGCATCGCATGCGCCTGCAAGTTGGACCCAGAGTAGGGAGAGATCACCATGAAAGCGATTCCGGGTGGGATCATACCGTAGCCCGTGACGCGCCTTACTCCGTATGTCCGTGATGGCCACTGGATCCCATCGGCAGCCGCTGGTCGTGATCGCCGCCCTCCATCTGCTCCGGAGGCATGCTCATCATGCGCAGCATGGCCGGGCCGCCCGTGCGCAAGAACCGGACGACCAGGGCCGCCGCCACCACGAGG
>JANWHO010000202.1 GCA_025450375.1 Chloroflexota bacterium | reverse complement strand
TCGACAGCGGAGCGGTACTCGCGGTGTTGCGCCGTGATCGGCGGGTACGCGCACTCCTGGAGGTCGCGCGGCAGGAAGGTGTTCCGGTAGTCGTCCCTCCCGTGGTCGTTACCCAGGTTATTCGGGGAGGAGCAGGCGACGCGGAGACCAATCGACTGCTTCGCGTCTCCTTTGTACCGTTTGTCGGTGAGCGCTTGGCAAGGGTAGCCGGGCGTCTGCTTGGAGCGGCCGGCGCGGCCACTGCGGCGGACGCTCAGATCGTGGCGGAGGCTATACGCCTCTCTCCCGCCACCATCCTCACGTCCGACCCGGATGACCTTGGGCGATTGGCCTTCAATGCGCCGGGAGTACGTATACTTGCGATTTGAAACTGTCCGGTACCTGCCCTATCCGCGCATGGTAAAGGCTACCCGTACCGCTCGACCAGCACTTTTGGCTGGCCTTGCGACAGATAGCGGCCTACCGCCCACGCCTGGCCTGCCCCAGGAACCGCGGCGACCCCGAAGAGCATGTTTGACTGCACTCCGGTGGAGGGGCCGGTCGTGTCGGGGTTGGGACTGGGGACCATATGCCAGGCCGCCCCATCCCAGTGCTCAGCGAGGGTCCGCGTTGCCCCGCCGGCCGCGTTGTAATACAGGTAGTAGATGCCAACGGCCCAGATATCGGCGGCCGAGGCTGCCGAGACATCGTACAAAATGGCGGTGTTCTCGCCCCCGCTCGAGGTGAGCGGCGGTTTGGCGGTAGGAACCACCCTCCAGCCCGATCCGTTATAGTGCTCGGCGATCGTGGTGAACTCGTCACCCACGGCCCATACATCATGGGCTGAAATGGCGATCACCCGTGAGAGAAGATTGAAGGTGGTGGTTATGCCGGTCGGTGCGGAGGCGCGCTGCCAGGCCACGCCGTTCCACTGTAAAACGAGTCTGGCCCTGTAGGTGCCGCTGGTATTGTTGTAGCCGCCCACCGCCCAGGCGTGATTGGCGGAGACGGCGGCGACCCCTCCGAGGCCGTTGTTATAGGTCCCCACGTTGGGGCTCGGCACGACACTCCAGCCCGTACCGTCAT
The DNA here is from genome assembly GCA_025450375.1 of Chloroflexota bacterium. The sequence continues at coordinate 4,506 of JANWHO010000202.1, read as the reverse complement.
AGCGCAGGATCAACGTACGATTGAGATGCGTCCGGGGATCGGTTGTATCTCCGACCGCCCAGAGTTGGTGGGTGCCGGGAACGACCGTCACGGCGCCCAGCCCGTTGTTCCCGGTGCCGACGTTCGGACTGTGCATGCGCGTCCACGCCGTGCCGTCGTAGTGGAGAATCAGGGTGCGTAGGCCGCTATTGGCACGTGTGTAATAGGTGCCAACAGCCCAGATATCGCGTGGGGAGACCGCGGCAAGGCTATAAAGGAAATTGGCGTATTTGCCCGCGGTGGGGCTGCCGACCACACTCCACCTTGACCCGTCGAAGTGCTCGATCAGGGTGCGCGCCGCCTGCGCGCCGTACGCGCCCACGGCCCAGACATTGTCATGGGAGAGCGCGGTCACGTTGAACAGCTCGCTGCCGCCGGAAACCGCTGGACTGGCGACGACGCGCCAGGCTCCATGCACCGGGGCCGCGTGCGAGGCTGGCGCGGTCGCCGCGCCGGCCGCCAACCCGCCAAGCAACATCAATCGCGATACGACGACCGGAATCTTCATGCCTTCCTCTCCAGCGCCCCGCTTAGGCGCTCAGATGGGTTCGCAGTTCCTCGGCCTCCTGCCGGTACCGTGCCGCGCGTTCCTTGTTTCCCATCTCCTGGTAGATGGAGGCCAACCGCTCCAGCTCCCGAATAGCCTCGGGCAGCATCCGCTCCTCGCGATACAAAGTCATCGCCCGTTCGATCAGCGGGATCGCCTCCTCGCGCTTCTCATGCCGCCAGAGCGAGCGGGCCATGGCGTAACAAGCGCGGGCGATCCCGGCTTGGTCATCGGCTGCCTCACGCAATGCCAGGGCCTGCAGGTATAGGGCGTCCGCTTCCTCCAGCTTCCCCTGCTCGTCCAGCACGTCGGCGATATTGATCAGCGAACCCGCGACCAGACTCGTCTCGCCCGTGGTTTCGCGCACCGAACGGGCTCGCTGGTAATATTCCAATCCCTGCTGCAGACGGCCCTGCGCCTCCACGGTAGCGCCGGCACTGGTCAAACTGGCACTGATCGCGAGCGGGTCGCCAAGCCGCTCACGGAGGGCAAGAGCTTGGTTATGGACGGTGAGCGCCTGGCCCAACCGTCCTTGCTCACGGTAGAGTTCGCCTATGCGGCTGAGGGTCTCCGCAACGGCGGCGGCATTATTTTGTTGCTCCTGGATCGTCTGAGCCCGGCTCAGTGCTTCCAGTGCCTGCGCCTCCCGCTTCTGGCGAGTATAGACCTCGCCCAGGGCGCTGAGCGCTTCGCTCATGACCACCGGATCTCGCGCGCTTTCGGATAACTGAAGGGCCCGCCCCAGGTGCTCTACCGCCGGGCCCTCCAGCCCCTGCCGGGACGCTACCAGCCCTAACAGAATAAGAGTCTGGGCCACCTGCGGCGCCGTCCCATGCTTCTCGCGGATCGGAAGGGCCCGCAAGGCGGCGTCGCGAGCCAGAGTCAACTTCCCCTGAACCAGATAGATATCGGCCAACCGAACCAGGCAATCGGCCGTTTCCATGGGGCTCCCCAGGCGCTCGCGCATGGACAGGGCGCGCGTAAAGTACCCGAGCGCGTCATGCAAACGGCCACGCCGGAACTCGACATTCCCGGCTATGAACAGCGTGTCGGCGGTTGCGCCAAGGTCGCCCAAGCGCTGCCTGATCGCGGCGGTCCGTTGCAGGAGGCCCAGGGCATCGTCGGCCTGGCCTACCTGAATGTAGATCTCGCTCATTTCGCCGAGAACCCGGGCGGCCTGCCCTTGATTTCCCAGACGCTCCAGGAGGATCATCGCCTTCCTATAAGCATCCAGCGCCTCGGCGTACACTCCTTGAGCGCGATAGATTCCCCCTATCCAGTCCAGGGCCTCCGCCATTCCCGCCTCGTCGCCATCTTGCTCGCATTGGGCAAGGGATCGCTGCCACTTGGACAGGGTAATGCGGGCGGTCGATGTGAGGGATGCCGGGAGGTCTGCCATGGATCCTTCTCGCTCCCCCTTGGGACAGTTAAGATTGCTCGGACGGTACCTTTAATACTAACGCATTACCAGTCGAGAAGTTGGGGACGGCTCTCGGGGCCGCGAGGCGGCTACCGCCGGAGACGCACGCGGAACGAACGCACCTGGAAGGGGAGCAGATCAAAATGCAGCTTCTCTCCAGACACGGTAATCGTCCCCGCCCCGGTATCCGGCTCCTCGAGAATAGTCACCGCCTCCGCTGAACCCACCGAGCGGCCAAATTGGAGCGTTACCGGACCGCGGCGGTTCGCGCAGTCGTACACCCGGACGATCAGGCCATCGCCATCCTCCGCCGGCTTTACCGTGTCCACCACCGCGTGGTCGTGGTCGCTGCTGACCAGGGAACCGGCCGCCGGCAGGTCGCCGCCCGTCCCCACCAATCGGACCTGGACCGGCAGGTTAAAGGCGTGCGCGGCTCGGACCGTGTCCTCGACCGTCCAGTCCGGGCCGTGCGCGAGGAGCGCGTAGGAGAAAGAGTGCTCACCCTCGTCGGCCATGGGGTCGGGCTCGATGGCGGACTTGAGGAGGGTGAGACGGAGCACATTGCCCTGGCAGTCGTGGCCGTATTTGCCATCGTTGAGCAGGCTGACTCCATACCCGGTCTCCGAGAGATCGGCCCATCGATGCGCGCACACCTCGAAGCGGGCGGAATCCCAACTGGTATTCTGGTGCGTGGGCCGGCTCACATAACCAAAGGCACATTCGTACTTGGCTTCCAGGCTATGCACGGCCAGGGGAAACGCCGCCTTGAGCAGCACTTGCCTTTGATGCCAGTCGATATGGGTTTGCACGGTTACGGCGGGCGAATCGGCATGGAGGAGGATACGCTGGCGGATCGTCGATCGGTCGAAGCGCCGGCTGATCTCAATCGCGGCCCGAACCGGGCCGCGCTCGACGATCTCCCAGGAGGTTACGTCGTCGATCTCGCGCGCCTTCTCGCTATAGAATTGATCGATGTCCCAGGCATCGTAACTGATCGGCTTATCCTCGAAGGCCAGAAGTCGATTCCCGCCCCCACCCGGAGCCAGCACATCGCGCCCATGCTGCTTGTCGAACAGAGACGAGAAGCGGCCCCGCTCATCCAGGGTCAGGCGCACGAAGCGATTCTCCAGCAGGCGCTCCTCGACTCGCAGTGCTGGCGCGCCGCCCAGGGGGTCGCCGTTCCCCAAGGAGAGGGTCGTGTAGCCGTGAGCCGGGATACTGACCCCCGCCACCAGCGTACGGCGGACACCATCCAGATCCAGCACGGCCTGGGTGGAGAGCGGGGCGCCATCGGCATCCAGGAGTTGGTCATCGTCCTGCACGGCGCTGGGAAGCGTCACCGCGATTGTCCCCTCGCGGGGCCAGGGAAGCGCGTGGAACAGAGCCAGGGCATGGCCGCTGGCCCCAATGCGCCCGGCAACCGCTTCCTGCGCCTGGGCCAGCACCGCTTCCGCCGCCGCGCGCGCCTCAGCGTGATCTCGCTTCTGGTCCTCGTACACTTCGCCGATCGAGGAGCCGGGAAGAATATCGTGGAACTGATTGAGGAGCACAATCTCCCAGGCACGAGTGAGCGCGGGCTGCCAGGACTGGTTCATCGCGCCCAGGGTTCCGGCCCAGGAACACCACAACTCCGCCTCTCGGAGGAGTAGCTCGCTCCGCCGATTATCCCACTTCACCCGCGCCTGGCTGGTGTAGGTGCCGCGATGGTACTCGAAGTACAGTTCGCCTTCCCAGACCGCCGTCCGCGGATCATCCCACACCCGATCCCGCAACTGGCGCAGGAAGTGATCCGCGTTCCCCTGGGCAAGCCGAGGCACGCCAGGGTAATCGCCCAGCCGATCCGCGTATTCAAGCATGCGCTCGGTCGGTCCGCCGCCGCCGTCACCCCAGCCAAAGGAGTACAGGGTATGGGTGGTAAGCTCCTTGTCGCGGTTGCGAATGTAGCTGCCCAGCACCTCTTTCACGCTCAGATCACCGTTATAGGTATCCATTCCCTTGGCTTCGAAGCCCGGTGCCCGCACCCAATCCTCGGGTTCCCAATTCTTGGAGCCGGTAATGAAATAGGCCAGCACCTCGGTGCCGTCCAGGCCCCGCCAGCGGAAGGTGTCGTGGGGCATGCGATTGGTTGTGTTCCAACTCAACTTGGTGGTGACGAAGGTATGGACCCCGGCGCTCCGCATCAGTTGCGGCAGCGCGCCCGAGTAGCCAAAGGCGTCGGGAAGCCAGAGGATGCCCGAGCGGAGGCCAAAGTGCGTTTGCAGGTAGCGTTGGCCGTAGAGGAACTGGCGGACCAGCGACTCACCGGCGGTGAGATTGGCGTCCGGCTCGACCCACATAGCGCCCGCCGGCTCCCACCGGCCCTCGCGTATTCGCTCCGCGACCTGGCGGTACAGGTCAGGCTCGTCCTCCTCCAGCCACTCATATTGCTGCGGCTGGCTGCCCAGGAAGTGGTAGTCGGGGTAACACTCCATGAGGCGGAGGACGGTCGACCAGCTTCGAG
>JANWHO010000201.1 GCA_025450375.1 Chloroflexota bacterium | reverse complement strand
GGCCCAGCGCCTCAGCCAGCATCCTTTCCGACGCGCCGGCAAAGATCTTCCCCCGCACCCTGTAGAATGACTGTATGCTCCTTGAGCTTACGATCACCGATTTCGCAATCATCGACCAGCTTACCATTCGCCTGGAGCCTGGCTTCACCGTGCTTACCGGTGAAACCGGGGCCGGGAAGTCGATCCTGATTGACGCGGTCAGCGCTGTCCTGGGGGGACGGGCCAGCGCCGACGTGGTCCGCTCGGGCTGCCGGGCCGCGCGCGTGGAGGCGATCGTGAGCCTCGACGCTCCCGATCTGGCGGCCGCGGTGCGGGACGCGCTCGCCGAGTACGATCTGGCTGCGGATGAGGAGGAGGGGACGCTGATTCTGGCCCGCGAGATCAGCGCCGCCGGACGGAGTACCGCCCGCGTCAATGGGCGGGCGGTGCCGGTCTCGGTGCTGGCGGCGCTGGGCGATCTGCTGGTTGATATCCACGGCCAGAGCGAACATCTCTCGCTGTTCAAGGTGGCCGGCCATGTGGATTTGCTCGATCGCTATGGCGGCACTTTCGATGCCCGGCAGTCGGTGGCCGCCCTGGTGCGCGAGCTGCGCGCCTTGCGGGCCGAAGGGGAGCGCCTGCGCGAGAACCGGCGCGATGCCGCCCGTCGTCTGGATCTGCTCCGCTATCAAATAGAGGAGATTGAGGCGGCGAACCTGCTGCCCGACGAGGAGGCGGAACTGGACGCCGAGCGGCTGGTCTTGGCCAACGCGGACCGGCTGGCCGGACTGGCCGCCGCCGCCCGATCCCTCCTGATGGAGGGAGAGGATGGCCTGCCGGGGGCGCAGGATCTCCTCAACCGCGCCGCGCAGTCCCTGGCTGAGTTGGTCCGCATTGATCCCAGTCAGACGGCGCTGCTGGAAGGGGTGCAATCCGCCCTCTATACCCTGGAGGAAGCGGGCCGCGATCTGACCCGCTACGCGGACGATATAGAGGCGAACCCGGCCCGCCTGACGGCGCTGGAGGAGCGATCGACCCTCCTGCACACGCTGAAGCGGAAATACGGCGCTTCTATCGCCGAGGTGATCGCCTTTGGTCGGGCGGCGGCGGTGGAACAGGCGGATCTGCTGGGGGCCGAGGATCGGCTGGAGGAGTTGGCGGCCGAGGTGAACCAACTCCGCGCCCGGATCGGGCAAGCCGGCGCCGCCCTTTCCGCTGCCCGCCGCCAGGCCGCCGAGGATCTGGCCCGGCGGGTTGAGGAGCAGTTGGCCGATCTCAATATGGCGCGGGCCCGCTTCTCGAGTGCCATCGAGTGGCGCGAGGACGCGGATGGGGTGCCCGTCCCCGAGGTAGATGGCGCCTACGCGGTGGACGAGACCGGGCTGGATCGGGTGGAGTTCCTGATCTCCGCGAACCCCGGCGAGGCGCTGAAGCCGCTGGCCCGCATCGCCTCGGGCGGCGAGGCATCGCGCCTGATGTTGGCCCTCAAGACCATCTTGTCCGCGGTGGATCGTACCCCCACCTTGATTTTCGACGAGGTGGATACGGGAGTAGGGGGGCGGAGCGGCCAGGTGGTGGGCGAGAAGCTGCGGGCTCTGGCCCAAACCCATCAGGTGCTCTGCATCACCCATCTACCCCAGGTGGCCGCTTTGGGGCACGAGCATCTGCGCATCGAGAAGGAGATGACCGGCGAGAGGACCCGCACCGTGGTGACCCCGCTCAGCGGGTCGGAACGGGTGGAGGAGATCGCCGCCATGCTGGGCGGGGCGCCGGTGGGCGAGACCGCGCGCCGCGCCGCCATGGAACTTCTGGCCCGCGGTGAGGGCAACCTCCATCGAGCCCAGATCGACCACCCGGTCGGGTGATTGCGGCCTGCCGGACAGCCATGCTACCATGGCGGCCAGAGTCTTTCCCCTTTGATCCGCAACCACCACGAGGAGTCACAGTGGCCTCCACGACCACCAGCCCAACCTCCTTTCTGGGGGCCGTGCTCCGGCTGCGCGTGGTGCGCTACGCCCTGGTGGGCGGGGTGGGCATCCCGATCAATATCGCGCTGCTCTGGTGTTTCCACGGCTGGCTCCATATGCCGATCATCCCGGCCTGGATCTGCGCTTTCGAACCCAGCAGCCTGATGAACTTCTACGCCAATCAGCGTTTCACCTATCACGAGCAAACCCATGTGCGGGGGTGGGATTGGCCGATCAGGGCCTTGAAAGCTCAGGCAACCTCCCTTACTGGCCTGGCGGTGAACGTGGCCGCGTTTTCCGTCTTGCTCAAGTTGGGCCTGCACTATTTGCCCGCCGACGCGGCGGGGATCGTGGCAGCCTTCACGGTGAATTTCGCGATCTCCAACCGTTTCGTCTTCACGGCGGCACACCGGCACGCAAGCGGACCCTCGCTTGACGCGGCGGAGTTCGAGGGCGTGGCCTAAAACACCCTCAAGCCCTCAAGAACCCGGGTCACCTGCCGAAGGAGTAGATTAGGGGAAGCGCATCTCCATCGGTGCTCTGTGTCTTGTAAGGGTGAATCAGGGTGTTCATATGACTCCGATGAGCGACCGCGTCGCCGCGGCGGGTACCCGGCCTGTGCCCTCCGATTCGCGCGTCGGCGCCCTCTCCCAGATCTTCGCCTGGCTGCTGAACACCACCAATCGCATGGTGGGCTGCCCAAGCAGGGCCACCCTGCTGGACATGGCCTATGACTCGATTCGCGAGGGGTTGGGCTACGATCGGGTCGGTCTGCAACTGATCGATGCCGAGCGCCAGGTGATAGAGTGCCATATCGGCACCAACGCCGACGGTACGAGGCATTTCCGCAACGATCGCGAGACTCCCCTGAAAGAGGATAACTACCACACTCGCCTGCTCGCGGATCCGCGGATGCAGGCCAGCGGTCCCGGTTATGTCCTCCTGGATGAGGACGAGATCGCCGCCACCCTATCCTATCGTAAGTATCTTGATGGCCGGCCACGGCAGAATCTCCTGGTGGCCCTCCGCACCATGGACCGAGTCATAGGCTACATCTCGGTCGATAACCTGGTCACGGGACGCCCGATCGCGGCAACTGACGCCCTGCCTTTGTTGGCGTTCGCCAATAGTTTTGCCTCCTCGCTGGAAAACGTCACCCTTCTGGAGAGTCGCGCCCGCCGAATCCACGACCTGGATGCCGACCTGCGGCATCAGGTGAAGCACCTGGCCTGGCTTAAAGACGCCGCCAGCCTTCTGGGCACCATGCACGACCTCGATAGTGTGCTCGATGCTATCTATTCGAGCGTACGCGAGGGTTTGCACTACGACCGGGCCGCCCTTTTCCTGATCGGCCCGCGCGAGGGCAGGCTGGCCGCAAGCGAGATGCGTGGCACCGATGACCAGGGCACTCCAACCCCTGATCGTGGAGACGTGATCTTTCTCGATGATCTGGATCTGCCCATCCATTCTCCCGATCTCCATCATCTCTTGCAGGGCCATGCCTTTTATTACTGTCCGGACCGTTGGGCGATCACGCCGGCCGAACACCGAGCACCACTCGATGGAAGAATGGGCCAGCAACTCGTGATCGCCCTGCGCCATGATGGCGATCTGGTTGGCTTCCTTTCGGTGGACAACCTGCTCGGCAACCAGCCGATCACCGAGGAAGATGCCGTTCCCCTGATCGCGTTCTCCTCGCAAGCGGCGCTGGCGATCAGCCGGGCCCAGTTGTGGGCCGACCACGAGGCGCAGAGCCGCTATCTGGCGCGCCGAGTCACCGAGCTGGAGTGGCTCCGCGAGATGGGCCAGCGGATCAATACCGCCGCCACCCTTGATGCCGTACTGGATGTGGTCTCGGAGGGGGTCCGCGACGGCATGGGCTACGAGCGCGTAGGTATCTGGCTCATAGATCACGCTGGCACGCTGCTGGAGCCGCGGCGCGCCATCGATCGGCGGGGCTATGAGCCGCTCACCATGGTCCCAATTGTCCTGGGACCGGATGGCGCCCTGCCCGCGGCCCCCGGCCTGGACCGCCTGGCGCGGGGCGAGGTTGCCTGCTGGCTTTTCGATCCCGAGGAAGCGATTCCGGCCCGCCTTCCCGGCCCACCGTCTCATTGCCTGCTGGTGGCTTTGCGCTCCAATGATGCGTTCAGCGGCCTGATCGTGGTGGACAACCAGCCGAGTGGCGCGCCCTTGCTTATAGAACAGGCCGGGCCCTTGCTCGCCCTGGCCGGTCAGGTTTCCACCGTGGTCAGCAACATGAGCCTGCGCGAACAGGAGCGGGCGGAGCGCGCGCGTCTGGCGCTCCTGCTCGAAAGCGCCCAGGCCCTCAATTCCACCCTCGACAGCGATCAGATTCTCCGCGAATTGGCGGCTCGCCTGGTTGCCACCCTGGATGCGGCGCGGGTCACCTTCGGCCACGCCGACCGCAATCGGCGCGGCTTTAACGTGGTGGCGCAACAGGTGGGGCCAGGACGGGCGCCGGTCGAGCCCGGACGCATGGTCGGTGCCTTCGACGTGTATCCCGTCCTCGAGCAGGCCCTCCGGTCGGGCGCGCCGTTCCGCGGCATCCTCGGCGACCCCACCCTGCCCGCCGAGGAGGATGCCTATCTCCTCGCCCACGACTTGCAAGAAGAGTTGATCATCCCAGTGGTGGTACGGGGTGAGTCGGTGGGACTCCTGGAGATTCAGTGGGAACGGCCCCATACTCTGGGCCCGGAAGTCATCCCCCTCTGTACGTCCATTGCCTCCCAGGCAGCGGTGGCTCTGGGGAACGCGGGATTGTATGCCTGCGCGTCCGCTCGGGCCGAGCAGGACGCGCTCACCGGCCTCCTCAATCACAGTACGCTCCTGGAGTACATTGACCACGCGGTGGCGGCGGGCGATCCCTTCGCCTTGCTGTTAATTGACATCGACAACTTCAAGCTCTTCAACGACACCTACGGTCACCCGGTGGGCGACGCGGTGCTGACCGCCGTGGCAGGCATTGTCCGCGCCGCCTGCCGTGAAGGCGACGTGGCGGGCCGGTACGGGGGCGACGAGATGGCGGTCCTGCTCCGCCACGCATCGGCGCGCGAGGCGATGGCGGTGGCGCGGCGGCTCGGCGAGGCGGTCCAGGGCCGCCCTCATCTGGCCGCCTCCGGGGCGGTCATCCCGATCTCCGTGTCCATTGGCCTGGCCTGTTATCCCCGACAGGGCGCCACTCGCCAGGAGATGATCGCGGTGGCCGATAATGAGATGTATGCCGCCAAACGGCGCTCCACGCGGCGGGTGATCACCCGGTCGCGCGGCGGCTCGCCGTCCCACTGGCAGGACTTGCAACTGCGCGACGCGGCGGATCTCCTCGGGGATAGTCCCTTCGGGGTTCTTGAGGGGCTGGTCTCGGCGGTCGACGCCAAGGATCGCTATACCCGCGAGCACTCCGAGCATGTGACCCAGCTTGCCCTGTTGTTGGTGGAT
>JANWHO010000200.1 GCA_025450375.1 Chloroflexota bacterium | reverse complement strand
GCACCATCCAACAAGTCTTGCCGGTGCAGGCGAATGCCTCCGCCCCCACGCCCTTGAATACCGATACGCCGGCCCCAACCGACACCCTGGCGCCCACCTTAACCCGTGCGCCCACCCTGACCCCCGTGTTCACCGGCACGCCGGCTCCTACCCTGACCTTGGTTAGCTCAACCTCCACCGCGACCACGGGGATTCAGACGGCGAATCTAGTGAAGCCTGCCGCCTCGACTCCAACCGCTACCTCCGTTTCCGGGATTGGCGGGATCGTGGTGTCCACCAAAACACCCACGGCGAGTCCCACTAGCTCCGCCACGCCCACCCCGACGAGAGTCACGTCACAGGGGGCGCATGCGACCGGGACCGCGACTGTGACCCCGACTCCGACTCCGAAGGACAGTGTTCCGGGAGTAACCAAGCCTACCGCGGTCGATACCGCGGCCTCCACCGCCACCACGGCCGCCACGGACACCGCGACCACAACGCGCCACTCGACCGCCACCCCGACCACCCCACCGTTCGTGCCGCCCAGCCTCCCCACCATCCCTACGATCGTGGCGGCAACCAGCAGCCCCACCACCGCCCCAGCCGTCGATACGAGTACGGATACGGCGACCATTTTCGTGCCGTTCACCTCCACGCCAACTCTCATTCCCACCCGCACATTTACCCCCACCCCGACGGACACCCCCACACCCGTGCCCTCGGTGTTCGTATGTACACTAGGGAACGGCGCGATTACCTGCGCCTTTGTGTCGCCAACCGCTTCGGATACCCCGACCCTCGTCCCAACTTCAACGAACACGCTGATCCCAACCCATACATTTACGCCCACGAACACACCCACGAACACACCCACGAACACGCCCACCAATACGCCCACCAATACTAATACCCCGACGAACACCCCTAATGCCACGCAAACCGAAGCGGTCATCGAGACCGCCACTGCCAACGCTAACGCCACCGGCACGGCCGTCGCCAATGTCACCGGTACGGCTATCGCCAACGTCACCGGCACCGCCATCGCCAACGTCACCGCTACCGCGGCCGCTAACCAGACCGCGACCGCCATCGCTAACCCCACCGGCACGGCCGTGGCCAACCTCACCGGCACCGCCATCGCCAACGCCACCGGCACCGCCATCGCACAGCAAATTGCTACGAGTGTCGCCGGCACGACTACCGCCGTTGCCAATGTCACCGGTACCGCGATCGCTAACGCCACTCAAACCGCCGTGGCCGGCAACCAGACTGCCACCGCTGTCGCTAACGCCACCGCCACCGCCATGGCCAATGCCACCCAGACCGCTATCGCTAACGCCACCGCTACCGCTGTCGCTAACGCCACCCAGACCGCCGTAGCCGGCAACCAGACCGCTACCGCTGTCGCTAACGCTAACCAGACTGCCACTGCCGTCGCGGGTAACGCTACCCAGACCGCCGTGGCCAGCAACCAGACCGCTACCGCCGTCGCAGGGGCCGCCACCCAAACTGCCGTGGCCGGCAACCAGACCGCTACGGCTGTTTCCGCGAATCTCACCGCCACCGCCGCTGTTCCGACTCCTACGCCTTAGCGCTGGCAATAGCTTCTCGCGTTTGATCGTTGGTTCGCGAGTTAGTTGGCAGGGAGACCGGCAACCAAGGGGCACGCTTGTCGCACCGCGGCGGCCGCGCGTGTCAGGTAAGTGGCGACCGGATCCGGGGACGCCTGCACGCGCAAGCCATATATGGCGCTTAGCGGGTTGGGCGCTTGCAGCAGGCGGATCAAACGCGCGCCGCAAGGGGCTAGCGTCGTTCGGTCGCTCGCGTTGATTAAAATTAGTATGGGATCACGTCCGGCATGGATCGGCCCGGCTGAATCGCCGCAAAGCCGCGCCAGGGCGCCGTGGTTGAAGCGCAGTACGCGGGCATCAGTGATGCCGTAACCGTCAAGCACGATGCAGATGCTGGAGTTCGCCATCTGGCCGGCCAGCACGGCCGTGGTATCGGGATGAGCCGTGAGCACCCCTATGACCATGGACAGATCATTGGCGTACATGAGCCGGGGCATGGTGACAAAGAACCGATAGCCATCCAAGGCCGCGGCGCCGCTGAGGGTCGAGGCGATCACGAGTGGGAAGATCGCGGCGCTCACCACCCTCGGCGAAATTCGCTGTAGCGCCCGTGCGACCGAGCACAGCCCGAGCGCGGCGAGAAGGGAGGCCGGCGGGACTATGATCATGCTACGAGTGAAGGAAACTCCCGCCGCGTCATTGAGCGGAGTCGTGAGCAGCAGGGTGACGACAAACCATAGCAACATCAGGCGAACCGCGGTCGTGCCGAGCCCACGAAGGCTGATCGCGATGCCAATAGCCAGGGCCGCCGCCGCGATCTGGGTAAAGATCGCCCCCGTGATGTAGTGATTGGTGCTGGTGTTATAGAAAAACTCGTAGAGCGCCCGGACGATATTCCGCGGCAGCAACAAGCTGTAGGGATTGTCGCCAAGGTCACCAGGCGTATTGTGCGACATGGTCCGTAGCACATCCCAGCCGGAGTCAAGCAGCAGGGGCAGCGCGACCATGACGAAGCCGCCCACCAAAAAGATGATCCGCTGGATCGTCGCCCGAGGCGACCGGAACAGATCGATGAGCAGGATCAGTCCCAGGATGCCGATCATCAACCGCGCCGTATAAATCGTGTACCATCCCGCGCCACAGGCAGCCCCGGCGGCAAACATGAGGGAGAGCCGGTCCGATTGCATCGCGGCATAGAAAAGGGCCGCCGCCGAGATAATACTGCTCAGCCGCCAGCCTACCACATTGATGCCTACTACATGCATGAACAGTGATTGGTAGGCTGAATTCACCACCGGGAAGATGAAGTCAACCCCGTTCTGACTGAGCATGTCGACCGGGTTGCCGCGCGCGATAACACGCGCCGCATCAAAGAACTGCCATTCATCGCCGATCCAGGCATAGAGCCAGTACCGGATGTCGTGCAGGTTGAGGGCGATGAATGCGGCGCTACTACTTACGATGAAGACAACATCGAATCGAGAAAAGGGAAGGAGCGTCCCCCTGCGGGAGCGCCCCCTCGACGGCGCGAGATCCCAAATGGCGCCGGTAATCAGAATGGGGGCCACGATTAAGGCGAAAATAGCAAGCGGCCCTCCATCATGGTTCCAGGCCCGTTCCAGAACATACACATATAACAAGCCTGCCACGGCCGCCATCCCGGCGTGGATCGTTCGGTCTACGGCGAGGTCAGGAGGCGTTCCAATGGCGTCCGAATCCGAGGGGACCGCGATGAATCCACGGGGAGGTAGCCAGACGAACGCCAGGATGCACCCAAGCAACATGCACGCGGTCCCGATCTCCACCCATTGCGGGTTGGGAAATACGATCGAGAGCTTCGCGGTCGGCAGCGATGGGAGAAGCGAGAACGGATCCGGACGGCGCATGGCCTGGATTCCGAGAAAGGCGAGGAACGGCGCCCCAACCGCGCCCAGCACTCGGGTGGACCAGGCGCCGTTACCCATGGCTACCCCACGGATCGGAAACGATGTCCTGACCCGAGCGAGCGCGTGCGCTAGCATGGTCTCTCTTCCGTCCCCTCACCCCAGCAGGCGATACCCCGGCACGGTGAGAAACTCCTCGAACTCCTCGGCGCTCACCAATTGGAGGAAGAGGTCGGCGGCTTCCTGGTAGCGGCCGGTCGCGTAGCGGTCCGCCCCTACCTGGGCCGCGATCCGCTCCAGTTCCTCGCGCAGCACCGCCTGGCAGAGTTCCAGGGTGAGGCGGCGGCCATCGGCAAGCACTCCCCGCGGATGATGCAGCCATTGCCACACCTGGGCGCGAGAGATTTCCGCCGTGGCGGCATCCTCCATCAGGTTATTGATCGGGACCGCCCCCATGCCGCGCAACCATGACTCGATGTATTGCACGCCCACGCTGATGTTGGTTCGCAACCCCTTCTCGGTAATCGCTCCCTCCGGCACGGCCAGAAGATCCTTCGCCTCTACCCGCACGTCCTCACGGACGTGGTCGATCTGATTGGGACTGGGCATCAGGTGATTGAAGACCTCCAGGGCCACCGGGACCAGGCCAGGGTGCGCCACCCAGGTGCCGTCATGACCATCCCGGGCTTCACGCTCCTTGTCGGTCCGCACCTGCCGCATGGCCTCCTCGTTGGCGACCGGATCGCTCCGTACCGGGATGTAGGCGGACATGCCGCCGATCGCCGGGGCATGGCGTCGATGGCAGGTCTTGATACAGAGCAAGGAATAGGAACGCATGAAGGGCACGGTCATGGTCACCAGGGCCCGATCGGGCAGGATCACTTCCGGCTGGCGGCGCAGCTTCTTGATATAGCTAAAGATGTAATCCCATCGCCCGCAGTTCAGCCCGGCGGAATGTTCGCGCAGCTCATAGAGAATCTCGTCCATCTCGAAGGCGGCCAGGATCGTCTCAATCAAAACCGTCGCCTTGATCGAGCCGGCGGGCAGCCCCAACTCGCGCTCCGCCAGGACAAAGACATCGTTCCACAGACGCGCCTCCAGGTGGCTCTCCAGCTTTGGCAGATAGAGGTAGGGGCCGGTTCCCCGATCCAGCAGGGCGCGGGCATTGTGAAAGAGAAAGAGGCCCGCGTCGACCAGGCTGCCCGGGATCGATTTCCCATCCAGGACGAGGTGCTTCTCAGGCAGGTGCCAGCCGCGGGGGCGGATCATCAAGACGGCGGTTCGCTCGCCCAGGGAGTACGCCTTGCCCTCGGGACTGGCGAATGTGATGCTGCCGCGAATGGCGTCACGCACATTGATCTGGCCGCCGATCGTGTTCTCCCAGGTCGGTGAATTAGCATCCTCCAGATCGGCCATGAACACCGAGGCGCCGGAGTTCAGTGCATTGATCACCATCTTCCGGTCGCCCGAGGGGCCAGTGATCTCCACCCTGCGGTCACGTAAATCGTGAGGCAGGGAAGCGATCGTCCAGGTGTCGGCCCGGATGCCCGCGGTCTCCGGCAGGAAGGTAGGCAGTTCCCCGGCATCGATGCGGATCTGGCGGGCCGCGCGAGCCGCCAGCAGCTCTTCTCGGCGCCCATCAAACACGCGGGTGAGCTGGGCAAGGAAGCGGAGGGCATCAGGGGTAAGAATATCCGCGAATCCGGGGAGCATGGCCCCCTCGATGAGAATGTGCTCGGGGGCGGAGTTGTGCTCGGCCATCTCGTCCTTAACCCTTTCCTTGCTTGGGCTCACCGTCGATGATGCTATTCCCTGTACAGGATAGCGCCTCAAGGGGATCGTTCGTGGGACCAGAACGGGGGATCGCCTCGGCGCCCCTGGTGGTATACCATAAGGCGCATGGCGATCCCGTCCCACTCCATTGCCGCGCGCCCGATGCCGGCGGCGGACCACGCGCCGCCAGCGCGCGTTCGGCTGCAGGAGGTCGGGCTATGGGCCACCTTGATCCTCGCCACCGCGTACATGCTCCTCTTCGCCACGATCTCCATTCTACGTTATGTAAACTTCCATTATGGGGGGGACACCGCCGACTACGCGCAGATGCTCTGGAACACCGATCATGGGCGCATTCTGTGGAAAACCAATATCTATACGGCCGGGAATGGTTTCCGCGGCGGCCATGCCGAGCCGCTCCTTATCCTCCTGGCCATCCCCTACGCGATCGCGCCGGACCCACGTACCTTGCTGTTGTTGCAAACCCTGGCCCTTGCCTCCGGGGGGCCCCTTACCTATCTGTTGACTCGGATCCATGGGCATCGGCAGCTTACAAGCGTGGGCCTGGCCGGGTTATATCTTGTCTTTCCTCTGGTTCACTACGCGAATATCTGGGATTTCCATCCCGACCCGTTCGCCGTGCCGGCCCTGTTCGGGGCCCTGATCGCCTTCGACCTCCGCCGCTGGAAGCTTCTGGCCGTCTGCCTGGTGGTGGTGCTCTTAACCAAAGAGCAGATGGGGCTTTTCGTGGTCGGCCTGGGCGCCTACTGGTGGTTCTGGCGCGGCGAACGGAAAGTGGGCCAACTGGTCATCGGGGCCGCGCTCCTCTATGGGCTTTTCGTGCTTCTCCCCTGGATGTTTGCCACCTCCGGCCAATTCAGCCGTGATTACGGGAGCTATTTTAGCGACGCAAGCAGCGCCGCCCACGCCCACGGGCCGTTGGGACGACTGCAAGCGATTGGTTCCCTGCTGAGCGAGAAGTTTCGCCTGCAGAACCTGATCCTGGCCTTGCTCCCCACCGGCTTCCTGTTTCTTTTCGACGCCAGCGCTATCGTCACCGTGCTGCCGCTGGCCGGCCTCTATGTCAGCAATCAGTTCACCAACGACTTCTGGTTCCACCATTATGTCACCTGCGTACCCATCTTTCTCTATGGGACAAGCAGAGTCCTGCTCCGGCCGGCCTTCCGCCGCTATCTTGAAGTGCTGCCCCTAGCCCTGATTTTTTGGGCCTGTTTGCTCGGCTACTCCTATGCGGCCTCCACCCTGAACATGATGCACTGGATCTACCAGCCGTCGATCTTTCTCTCCACGGACGCGCACGCGCGGGCCCAGTCGGCCATAATCCGCTTCGTACCGCCCGGGGCGCCGCTGGACAGCGATTCCCCGATCGCCGCCCACCTGGCGAGCCGGGAAACCCTCTATCAAACGCAGAATCCCGATCAGCCCAGCCTCGTGCCCTATACGCTGCTGGATCTCCATGCCGATCTGGCCCATCCCCCCTCCTGGCTGGTGCAAGATGACGATCTCACGCGCGACTACATCGTGAGGACGGGCGGCTTCAAGATACTTCATGCCATCCCGAAGCAGGGCCTCTTTCTCTACGCCAATTGCCGGAACTTCCCCCATGCGATAGGCTGCCAAAAGACATAACGCGGCAGTGGGGAAAGCTTACATGATCGTCGCTCTGGGGGATGCGGCTCTCGATCTGTTCGTGGCGCCCGATCTGGAGGCAATCGAGGGGAGCGACGTGGGAGGAGCCGTCCGCGTGCTTCCCGGCGGCTCGGCCGCCAACTTCGCCGTCTGGGTGGCACGGTTGGGCGCGAGATCGGCCCTGATCGGCGCCGTGGGCGACGACTACGCGGGCACCTTCATGGGCGCCGATTTGGCGAGCGAGGGGGTGCTCAGCCATCTGCGGCGGGTGCCCGCCCCCACGGCGGTAATCGCCGTGCTGGTGGACGGGCGCGGTGAGCGGACCATGATTACCGACCGGGGTGCCGCTACCCACTTCGCCCCGGCCATGCTGGAGCCCCAGATGCTCCCACCGGGTTGCCACCTGCACCTCCCCGCCTACTCCCTGTTCGTGGAGCCGTTGGGCGCGGCGGCGATCGAGGCGGCGGCACGCGCGCGGGCCGGAGGGGGGACAGTAGCCGTCGATACCTCCTCGGTGGGACCGCTCCGCGTCTTCGGCAAGAAGCGGTTTCTCGGATTGCTCGACGATCTGGAGCCTGATCTGCTGTTCGCCAACCACGCCGAGGCCGCGTTCCTGAGCGGCGTCGAAGACCCGGAGGCGGGAAGCCTGATCCTCCGGCGCTACGCCCCCCTGGTACTATGGAAACTGGGCGCGGATGGGGTACTGGCTCGCGGGGAGCGGGTGGCGAGGGAACCCGGCCTCATCGTGCCGACTCTGGACAGCACGGGCGCTGGGGACGCCTTTGCCGCCGCTTTCACGGTAGCCCACCGCTCGGGCGCCCCGCTGGAAACCGCGCTGGCCCGCGCGAACCGCCTGGCTGCCGCCGTGGTGCGGCATATTGGGGCCCGTCCCCGTCTGGAATGGGATCTGGAAGAGGAGAACTGATGGCCACCGGAAGTGTTGACCCGAGTCAGGATCGCTGGATGATCGTGCATCCCGAGGTAGCCGACGCCCTGGAACACCGCCGGCCGGTGGTAGCCCTCGAATCGACGATCATCTCCCATGGTTTCCCCTGGCCGCAAAACCTGGAGGTAGCCCAGGCGGCCGAGGCGGTGATCCGCCGCGAGGGTGCCGTGCCGGCAACCGTCGCCATTCTTGATGGGGTGATCCGGGTTGGGCTCTCCAACGAGCACATCGAGGCCCTGGCCCAGCGCCAGGGCGTGACCAAGGTGAGCCGCCGTAACCTGTCGCTGGTCCTCGGCCAGGGTGCCTGGGGCGCCACCACGGTGGCCGCCACCATGTGGTGCAGTGCGCGGGCCGGCATTCGCGTCTTCGCCACCGGGGGGATCGGCGGCGTCCATCGTGGCGGGGCCCAGAGCTTCGACATCTCCGCCGACTTGCAAGAGTTGGCCCGCACGCCGGTGATCGTCACCTGCGCCGGCGCCAAGGCGATCCTGGATATTGGCCTCACCCTGGAGTATCTGGAGACTCATGGGGTGCCGGTGATCGGGTACGGGACCGACCGCTTCCCCGGCTTTTATGTCCCCGCCACCGCCTACGCGGTGGACGGGCGGCTGGATACCCCCGAGGCGGTGGCCCGCGCCGCGCACATCCACTGGTCCCTGGGCCTGGAGAGCGGCCTCCTGGTCGCCTGCCCGGTCCCGGAGGAGGCGGCTCTTCCAGTCCAGACCATGGAGGCCGCGATAGATCGCGCCCTGCAAGCGGCGGCGGCGGCGGGGATCGCGCGCGCCGAGGTGACTCCCTTTTTGCTGGACGAGATTCGCCGCACCACCGAGGGGGAAAGCATCGGGACCAACGTCGCGCTGGTCCGCAACAACGCGGCGATTGGGGCGCGGATCGCGGGGGCCCTGGCACTGTTGTAGGGCTGGCATCCGGGGCCTCCGACTACGGGCGGGCCTCCGACCGCGGTCGGGTGTGGCGGGCGAGTATTCAGGGGGTCTGGAACGCCTCTGGGCATTCCAGACCCCCGAAGCACTCTCTATTAGCTGCCTGTCGTGAAGGTCGCGGTATAGCTCACGAAGCCGCCCGCCGCCCCTTGCGCCACCACGGTCTCTTTGTACTGGGTATTCGGCTTGAGCGGGGTGGGCGGGGTGCTGGTGATCGTGTTGCCGCTCACCGTTGGCGGAGGAAGCATGACGATACCGGTGGGATTATTGGCTTCGGTCAGAATGATCTGAGCGACCTTCCCAGGGGCGGCATTGAAGGTGACCGAAATCGCCGCGCTGGTGGAAACTCCGGTGGCGCCGTCGGTTGGAGTGGCGCTGCTTACCGCGAAGGAGCCGCTGCTAATCGACGGGCCCGCGCCCGCTCCAGGCCCTGAGCCGGCGCCCGCCGCGGGCGTCGTCCCCTTGTGCGTGTTGATCAATGTGCCGGTATCGGTGGACCTAAAACCAGCCTTGTCCGATAGGCAGGCGGTGACCTTGGCCGAGCCGCTGAGCGATGCTTCCTGGCTGGCCAGGACCACGGTCGTGGTTGCCTGGGCGCCGGTAAGGGAACTTGAGAGGCATTGACCCTGCATCGTCAAACTGAAAGGGCTGCCTTTGCCCTTCCAGGTAATCTGGGCCGTACCCAGGGCGCCCCTGTAGTTGAGGCTGGCGCTCCCCGGCGTGCTGGTGAAGGCCCCGGAGGCAAGCTTGTCGCTGGCGAAGTGGGAATAATTGGTCAAGCCGAACTTTGACGTGGTGAGGCCGTTACCGGCGACCTGGTTGGCGTTCGCCGAGTTCCCGGCGCCAACGGTGACATAGAGGAAGTTGCTCTGGCCACCGAAGCTGAAGGCTCCGACGCTGAGATCCAGGCCTTTGCTCGATTGCGAAGCCGAGGCGCCGCTAAAGTAGATGCTGGATAGACCGTTAAAGGACGAGCGATTGACGTTGCCGGAACCGGTAGGGGTCACGGCGGCTGAGTCGATGTTTGTCCCCGCGATCTTGCCGCTGAGCGACCCTGCGCAGGGAAAGGAAAGCTTGAAGTCGGCTGAGCCACTGGCGATCAGATGCTGAGAGCTGCTGGTCCCGAAACAATTCACGGCATTGGACTCGTTCTTGGTGACAAACGTCCATTGGGCCGTGATATGGCCGAAGGCGCCCAGATCTTTCTGGGTATCGAGGCTCGCCGTACCGGCTCCCAGATGGAAGTCGCTCGCGGGGAGGGTGAAGGTATAGGTGCTTCCAGAAACACCGCTCTGCAAGCTGGTTCCCTTGCCGATCGTAATCCGCACATCCACCTGGGAGGCCAGGACGGTGGACCAGTCAACATTGATCGAGACCGTGTGCTTCCCATCGCTCGCGGGCCCGAAGAGCGTGGTATTGAAGTCGGTCAGGGCCGAGGCGCGTCCCACGAGCTGGGTGGGCGCCGCGGAGGCCGTTGGGTGTACGCCCGTGCCAATCGACGTGATAGGGAAGGCCAGGAGGCTCAAGGCGATGATGACTGCCCGTGACACAATTCGCCGCATGGTAGGATAGGTCCTTTCCGCTCCCATGAGAGCACGCACGTCGAGGACTTTCCCTCCCCAACGCCATAACCAGGTGCGCATGACCCCGCGCGACGGAGACATTCGCCGCACCCATACAGTAGGGGGCGCCCATTACTGGGCGCTTGCCACGGGCTTACGCGGCCATGGCGGTTCTTGTGTACGGAGTGGCGAAAAGCCGGCAAAGATCTTCGCGTTTCAGGAGAAAAACGCCAGGGTCAATGGCATGCCCTAGTAGGCTGGAGAAATGGTTCGGGGCAAGATCCGACCGAGCGGGCGGCTACGGGGAGGGCATCTTGTATACGATTCGGCGCGATTCGAACGCACGTGCATCATCTTCCTGCCAGCCGATCCAAGTCGGCGGTTGACGGCCCACAGTCAGTGGGTTGAGTGGGATCGGGAGCTGTATTCAGACCGTGGACTACGCGGAAAAACTCGCGGTGAGCAACGCCGCTTCCTCCGGACTGGCCGCGGCGGTTGGCAGCGCCCTAAAATTCCCGACGCCCCCATCGGTATAGGCCACCAAGCGGAATCCTGCCTTGGCGAAGGCTCGCTGGGAGGCCACGTTGCCGGGCGCGATGGCCGCCCATACCTGCACGATACCCTGCCGGCTCAAAACGTCGAGCATATGGCGCAGCAGACCGGGGAAAACACCACGCCCCCGGTAGGCGGGCAAGGTCAGGCAGTCCCAGATATACACGTGATGCTTTGGCAGCGAGAAGGCCAGGCGGAGATCAGGAATACGCACCATTCCGTATTGCACCCATCCGTAACCGGCGATCGTCTCGCCATCCAGGGCCAGGGTCGCGCTTCCGGAGTCCGCCAGCCTGCGATGCACTTCAGCCATCGATATGCCGCTAGCCCGCGCCAGGGCGGTCTCCTGGCCGTTCGCCAGTTCGGCGAAACGGATCCGCGCCACCGGCAACGGAGACACAGGCTCCCTACCCAGCGTGAATGCCTGAATCGTTCCCAGATCTGGCCGCCG
>JANWHO010000199.1 GCA_025450375.1 Chloroflexota bacterium | reverse complement strand
GAACAGGCGCACCGCCGGGTTGTCCGCCAGTTCATCCATGGCCACGTGCTTGCCCGCCGGAGGGATGGCCAGGGGAGGGACGCGGAAACGCTGTTCGGCGCGCACTCGCAGAGCGACCCGGCTGGTGACCAGCACGACGAGCCGCGGACAGGCTGCCACCAGGTCCGCGATGCGCGGCGCCGCCTCGATCACCTGCTCGGCGTTGTCCAGCACGACCAGCACCTGGCGGTCCCGCAGGTGCGCGATCAGCACCTCGCGCATCTCCTGGTCGCCTGCTTCCCGGAGCGCCAGCGCCTGGGCGATCGCCGGGAGGACCAGGGCCGGGTCACCCAGGGGCGAAAGGTCGACGAAGACGGCGCCATCCGCATAGTCAGGCTGAGCAGTCGCGCCCACCTGGAGGGCCAGGCTGGTCTTCCCCACCCCACCGGGGCCGATGAGCGAGATCAGCCGCGCCGCGCCGGGTTCGCGGGCCTGGGCCAGTAGGCCGAGCACGGCCGTTTCCTCTCGTTCGCGTCCCAGCAGGGTGATCGGGGGCCCGGGAAGGGCGAGCGCGGCGGAGGCGGCGGACGGCGACCCCTCGGCGGATGGCGCCGTGGCGGCATGCTCGACCGGGGTGCCGACCGCGGCGCTAATCAGGGCCGCGCGGTCGGCGGAGTTCAGGTCCAGGGCGGTGGCCAGGCGGGCCACGGTCTCCAGGCGCGGGGCCACGCGGCGTCCGCGTTCGAGGGCGGCGATCGCGTCCGTACTCAGTTCGGCCCGTTCGGCCAGCCCCGCTTGCGTGATCCCGGTGGCCAGACGGTGGCGGCGTAGAAGGGTGCCAAAGGTCACGCTGTCGCTTTCGCCCATGCCCCTGGCTCCCTCATGCTCCGTCACCGCTGGTTCCAACGCGTGGAATGGTAGCATGCGCCAGAGGTCCGGGTGGAGGGTGGGACCGCTCCTCGGCTACTCGCGCATGGCCGGGGCGTGCCTCAGGTTTGATACTGTTGGTAAATTGGCACGAACGCCATCAGCAGCGACGATACCGCCTGGGATCGACGCCAACCTTCTTCGATCCACGGTCTCATCTGCTATCAGCATAGAAGCTAGGTTTGCCGCACTTCAAACAGCGGAAGAGATAGCCTCAGGGTTCACCGTTCCCAAGCGTCAGCGCCTCAGTTCTAAGAACAACTCTGTTTCGTCACCGAGCGGAAGGCGGCGGACGCTGGTGAAGCCGGCAGTGACCGCCAGTTCGCGGGCCTTGGCTTCACCCATGCAGGTTCCCAGACCGATGCCTTCCTGGGCGAGCGACACCGTCATGCAGTAGAAGACGCTGGCCCAGTACAGAAGCTTCCCTTGCGCGTTGAGATTGCCTTCAACGGTGTCGGCCGCGAACGGATCCCTCGTTAAACAGGCACCAGTCGGTTTCAGAGACCGGTGGATGCCGCGCAACCCGGCCACTGGATCGGCGAGATCGTGGACAATCTCGAAGGCGGTTACCAAGTCGTACGCCGACGCTTCGGGCAACTCCGCCGCGTTCATGGCTTTGAAGGTCACCCGGGCGTCCAGGCCAGTAGCCGCGGCATCGGCCCGCGCTCGCTCAATAGCTGGCCCATGGGTGTCGATGCCGACGACCGATGCGGTGGGAAATGCTCGCGCCACCGCGAAGCATGCGCCGCCACCGCCGCAGCCCACGTCGAGCATCGCGCCACCGTCCCGTAACGCTTCGATCACGCCAGGCAACGCCGGTAACCATGTCGGTACCAGGTTGTTGCCGTAATACTTCCGCGAATCGCGCTCGAAGCCGTTAGCCACACCGGGGTCGTAAGCGCTATAGGGCACGCCGCCACCACGACGAAACGCCTCCGCCACCGCGTCAGCTTGCTCGAGGATCTTTAGCTGAAACTGCGCGGTTGCTCCCGCGAACAAGGGGTTCTGCGCGTCGGCAAAGTAGGCCGCCTGTTCAGCGGTAAGACTGAAACGCCCCATTATGGGGTCGTAATCTACATATCCAGCGGCGGCCACGCCGGCCAGCCATTCGCGCATGTAGCGCTCGACCAGACTGGTTCGCGCGGCGAGCTCGCCGGAGGTGGCGGGGCCGCCATCGCGCAGCGCCGTGAACAATCCGAGGCGGTCGCCGAGATACACCAGGCCGACACCAGCGGCACCGACGAAATCTCGTTCGATGCGAGTGCCAATGGTCTCCGTGACTGGGCTATCGACGGATGCGGCATCTACGCTTGTCATGGTCTGTCCCACATTCTCGGAGCGAGGGGAACAGGCCGCGGCGCGCAAACGGGCACATAGCACGGCGCCCAGATCGTCCGACAGCCCTATTGTACGCCCAATGTCAAGCAAATAGTTGGAACCGCCGCGCATGTAACCTCGACAGGTACCTTCCCCTGTACTATGATACCTGTGCCACGCCGCCGGCCCTTCCACATGGGACGATCCCAGTCACGATATAGTGACCGGCCAGGATGAGAGATGCATTCGCTGTTTCTGATCTGTCTAGTCGGTGGCCTCGGCGCGACCGGGCTGTTGGCGTTGTTCGGCGGATTGTCCGGGCATGTCGGCCACGGCCCGGCCCATCTTTCCCTGGACCATGCTCCGGCACCCCTGCCTGCCGCGCACGGTCATCTCGCGCTCCCGGGCGCTGGCCAGGGGCATCCCGCAATGCATGGCCACGCGGGGCCGGCGCCGCACACAGGAGGGCAATCGTCCGGCGCGGCAGTGCTCGCCCGATCGCTATCGTGGCTGAGCCCCTTGGTGATCGCCCTGGCAGTTCTGTGGTTTGGCGCCGGCGGCTTGATCGCGGATCTCGCGGCGCCGGCCGCTTCCGGTCCCGTGGCGATTATCGCGGCAATCGCCGGCGCGACGCTGGCCCGGCTGCTGATGACTGCTTTCACGCGGGCGGACACGGAACCCCTATCGGCGGCTGCCGCCGGCGCTATCGGTACCCTCAACGCTCCCATCCGGGCGGATGGCGTCGGCGAGGTCGTGTATGTTCTTGAAGGCCTGCATCGAAGCGCGGCCGCCAAGAGCCTGGATGGAACACCGCTGCCTCGTGGCACGAGTGTGGTAATCGTACGGAGAGAGCGTGGCATTGCCTATGTAAGCCCGCTCGATCCGCTCAGTGAACTGAGCGAACCCGATCGTGGCGACGCGCCGCCAGACGATCCGGTGCCCCGACAAGCCATGCCATGACTTGCAGGTGCATGCCAGGCGACGCGGTTGCGCGCCGCCCAAACCCGAGAGGAAAGGTGCTCCTACATGAACTCCGCGATTGTTGAAGGCTTGGTCATCGCCGTCGCCGCGGTCCTTGGATTGATGCTTGTCACCTATATGCTCGGTACGCTCTATCGCAAGGTCGGACCGAACCATGCGTTGATCGTCTATGGCAAAGGCGGCACCAAGGTAGTGGTCGGCGGCGGAACCTTGATCATTCCCCTATTCCAGAAGTGCGAGGAGTTCAATCTTGAGCTCATGAGCTTCGACGTCGCGCCGTCGTTCGTGCTCTATACCACCCAGGGTATCCCGCTGAAAGTGGAAGCAATCACGCAGCTTAAGGTGGAGAACGAGGACGAAAAGATCAAGCGCGCCGCGAATCAGTTCCTGTCAAAATCGTCCCAGGAACGCGAGCAGATGGTCAGGCAGGTCATGGAAGGCCATCTTCGTGGGATCGTCGGTCTGCTGACCGTCGAGCAACTGGTCAAGGACCCGGAGCTTGTATCCGCCAAGATGCGGGAAACGGTCGCGGCGGACCTTGAGAAGCTCGGCCTGGAGGTGGTTTCGTTCACGCTCAAGGATGTCACCGACGACTCCGGCTATATACAGAACATGAGCCGCCCGGAAATCGCCCGCAATAAGCAGATGGCTGAGATTGCCGAAGCGGAAATGACCCGTAATGTGGCAATTCGCTCAGCCGAGACGCTACGCGAATCCGCGCAGGCAACCGCGAAGGCCGACCAGGAGCGCGTACAGGCGGAAACCCTTTCAAAGGCAGCGCAGGCCGAGTCGCAGCGCGACCTGGAAATCAAGCAAGCCGAGTATCTGGGCACGGTGTCCGAACAGAAGGCGCAGGCGGACCGGGCCTACGAAATTCAGTCCAGTATCACGCAGCAGAAGCTGGTTGAAGAGCAGACCAAAGTAGAAATCATTCAGAAAGTACAGGATGCCAAGATTCAGGAAGCCGAGGCGGTCCGCCGCACGGCGGAGCTTCTGGCTACCGTGCAGCGGCAGGCGGAAGCCGACCGCGAGCGCATCCGTATTCTGGCGGAAGCCGAGCAGCGGCGAGCGATACTCGATGCGGAAGGAAAGGCCAAGGCGATCGTGCTGCAACTTGAATCGGAAGCGGAAGGCAAAGCGCGCGCTGTCCGCTTGCAGGCCACGGCGGATGCCGCGGCGATTCGAGCCCGCGGCGAGGCCGAGGCGGACGCCACGCGCCTGAAGGGTGTGGCCGAAGCCGACGCGACGCGGGCAAAGGGCATGGCCGCGGCGGAGGCGCTGCGCCTCCATGTGGAAGCCCTCAACGAGCAAAATCAGGCAGCTATCCTGGATACCGCGCTGGCCGCGCTTCCCCAGATCGCCGGAAAGCTCTTCGAAGCATACGGCCGCATCGGCAACGTTACCTACATCGCGGCCGGCGAGGGCGACGGCGTCACATCGCGGATCACCCAGGACATCGTAGGGATGGTGCCGTTGCTCGGAGCAGTATTTGAATCCACGACCGGGCTCAAGCTGCACGACTTGATGGTCAAGCAGAATGGAGTGGCCGGCGCGCCGACCGTACAGGCCAACGGCCACGGCAATGCCGATGCGGGGCCCACCGGTGAGGTTGCTGAAAATAATGGCAAACCAGCGCAGACAAGCGGAGCCGAGGTAGCGCGGACCGATAACCCCACCCGCGAGGAGTCGCCGGCTGGGGCGATCGATGCCCCCACGTAGCCCGGCATACGCACGTTCGCTGCTCGGGGATTCACGGGGACCAAGTGGATGATACCCACCATATGCCTCTTTGCCAGGGAGCTCCACTGATGAGCGGTACGCGCGCCCTCGCCCCCCGCATGGTCGGCCGCCAAGCCGAGTTGCGAGATCTCGATATCCACCTCACGGCGGTACTCGACGAGGGGCGAGGCCGCGTCGTCCTCCTCGCTGGGGAGGCCGGTGTCGGCAAGACCCGCCTGACCCGCGCCTTCGTCGAGCGCTCGCGGGCACGGACAGGGATAGAGGTGTTCCAGGGCCATTGCCACGACGAGGATCCGGCGGTCCCCTATGGTCCCTTCGTCGACGCCCTGCGCGCGGTCCTGCGGGTCCACGGCGCCGAGGCGGTGCTGCAAGCAGCCGGCCCGTGGGGCAGCGATCTGGTCATCGTGCTGCCCGAGTTGGCGCCGGCTCCCGCCGCTAGCGACCCTCAGGGCTTGAAGCGGCGGCTCTTCGAAGCGATCCGCCGCGTCCTGCTGCCGTGGGGCGCCGGGCACTGCCGACTCCTGCTGCTCGAGGATCTGCACTGGGCGGACCAGACCAGCCAGGAGCTGCTGAACCACCTGGCACGGTCGATTCTGGACCACCGCATCCTCATTCTCGGCACGTATCGCGGCGAGGAGTTGCACCGCCGCCATCCGTTCGCGCGCCTGCTCGCCGAACTCACGCGCGAGCGTCTCTCACACGAACTGCGCCTGTCCCCCCTCTCCCGCGATGAGCTGGCCCGCATGCTGGAGACCACCCTGGAGCGGCCGCTGCCCCTGCCCCTGGTGGACATCCTCTATGACCGCTCGGGGGGCAACCCTTTCTTCCTCGAGGAACTGCTCAAGGCCCTGCTTGAGCAGTATCCTTTGGAGGCGCTCATCCAGAGCGCCCAGGAGGGGAGAGGCATAGCGCATCTGGCGATCCCCCTCTCGCTCAAGGAGGGCATCTTGCGTCGCGCCTCGGATCTTGATCAGGCGACCAGCAGCGTCCTGACCTATGCGGCGGTAATAGGACGGCGTTTCGACTTCGAGTTGCTGCTGCGCCTGACGGGAATGGAGGAAGCGGCGCTCCTGCGCGCGGTTGAGGCGTTGGTCGAGCGGCAACTGGTGGAGGAGGAGGCTGGTGGGCTGGAGGACCGCTACAGCTTCCGGCACGCGCTGACGCGGGAGGCGATCTACGACGATCTGTTGGGCCGGGAGCGGCGACTGAAGCACCGAGCCGTGCTGCAAGCGCTGGAGGAGACCTACGGCGCGACGGCGGAAGGCGTGATCGACCAGTTGGCCTACCATAGCCTCCAGGCCAGGGACCCGGCAAAGGCGGCGCGGTACGCGCGGCTGGCCGGGGAACGGGCGGCGCGCATGTCCGCCTATCGCGAGGCGGTGGCGCACTACGAGGTGGCCCTCAATCTGCTTGACGCGGCTGACCTGCTGGGGCGGGCCGAGTTGTATGAGAAGCTCGCCGAGGCAGCCTATCCGCTGGGCGATACCAATCAATACCAACGCTACTGGCAGGAGGCACGGCAGCTCTATGACCAGTTAGGAGACCGGCGCAAGGTGGCCGGCATCTACCGCCGCCTCGGCCGGGTCTCCTGGGAGCGTGGCGAGACGAAGGCAGCTTTCGAGCTCACCAAAGCCGCTGTCGCCGTGCTGGAGACCGATCCGCCCGGGCACGAGCTGGCCATGGCCTACAGCGAGATCTCACGTCTCCATATGCTCTCGACGCGCTCGCGTGAGAGCGTAGAGTGGGGCGAGAGGGCGCTGCGCCTGGCCGATGAACTCGGCGATGAGGCCGTCACGGCGCACACCCTGAACCATGTCGGAGGCTCTCTGATTGAGCTTGGCCAGCGTGAGCGAGGATTGGCCTACATGGAGCGCAGCCTGGAGATGGCGAACCGGCTTGATCTGCAGTTCGAGGCGCTGCGGGCTTATAACAACCTTGGCGACATGCTCGCGTGTCTCGGCGAGTATCAACGGGCCGCGGGTGTATTGAGAGAAGGCATCGCGCTCGCGGATCGCCTCGGCTTCGGACTCTTCAAGGGCTTTCTGCGCCATAACCTTGGCGAGACGGAGATGAGAATGGGGCACTGGGAGCAGGCCTGGGAGCTCCTGGATCAGGCGATCCTGGCCGGTGAGATGGGCTACCCGGTCGCGCGCCTGTCCGCGCTACCGAACAAGGGCGAACTGCTGCTCCGTCAGGGCCGTCTCGAGGAAGCGCAACGGACTCTGGAGGAAGAGCTGCCTCTGGCCGAGTGGGGAGGAGAGTTCCAAAAGCTCCATGGCTGGCTGTCCACCCTGGCACGCGTTCACCTAGCACGTGGGAACCTCGATCAGGCCGTGGCGATAATGGATCGGTGCGTGGCGCTGTGGCGACCCGTGGGGCCACAGATCAGGGCCACCAGGATGCTCGGGTACGGTGTCGAGGTGTACCTGGCTGCCGGGCGCGGCGACCGGATACAGGAACTCCTGAGCGCCCTGGCCACGCTCAGCCGGGACGCCGTAATGCCTCTGGCGCCGGCCTCCTTCGAGGATGTCCAAGGGCTGGTCGCCGCCCAGGAAGCCAGGCACGATGAGGCGGCCGCGCACTACCAGCGGGCGGCCGAGCGCTGGCAGGCGATGGCCTGCCCGTTCGAGGAGGCGCGCGCCCGTCGCCGTCGCGCCGAGAGTCTCCTGCCCGCGGACGATCCACCGGCACGCGCGGAGGCCGCCCGCGAGCTAGCCGCGGCCCGCGAGATCTTCGCTCGCCTGGGGGCGGCGCTGGAGCTGGAGATCGTCGACATCGCACTCAAGCAGCACGGCCTGGCGCCCCGTTCGGCAAGCGCGGCCGCTGGGCGCGGCAACCCCCTCACTCCTCGTGAGCGCGAGGTGCTCAGCCTGATCGCCCGCGGTTGCAGCAACCGCGAGATCGCCCAGGAGCTCTTCATTTCCGCCAAGACCGCCGAGATCCATGTCGGCAATATCCTCGGCAAGCTGGGATGTGGATCCCGCGCTCAAGCCGCCGTCCATGCCGTTGCCCACGGCCTAGTCGAGGCGCCCGACCCCTGATCCCCACGCCCTCTGAGTGGCGAAGGGCGGGCGGTGCAATGACGGAGCGCGCGTGGCGCGCCCCCAAAGCCATGGTGTAGGCGCCGTAGGTACCCCTACGGCCAAGAAATAAGGGGCGCCGGGGCGGCATACTAGGGAAATCCCCCGATGCCCTCCCGCCCTGGCGCGCCTATGATGGGAATGCGTGGAAGGCACGCGGCGACATGAAGCAGAAGGAGGAAGAAGAGATGAATCACGGCTACGCGCATCCAGAGGCCCTCGTCTCCACGGATTGGGTGGCAGATCACATGCACGACTCCAATGTGCGGATCGTGGAGTCCGACGAGGACGTGCTACTGTACGAGAAGGGACACGTTCCCGGCGCGGTCAAGATCGACTGGCACATCGACGAGCAGGACCAGGTGCGCCGCGACTTTATCGATAAGGCCGCCTTCGAGCGGCTGATGGCCGGCCGCGGCATCACCAACCATACGACCGTCGTCTTCTACGGCGATAAGAACAACTGGTATGCCTGCTACACCTTCTGGCTCTTCAAGCTCTATGGCCACCAGGACTGCCGGGTCATGAATGGTGGCCGGGCCACCTGGGAGGCCGAAGGCAGGCCGCTGGAGCGCGAGACGCCGAGTTATGCCGAGACCAGCTACATGGCGAAGGAGCCGGACCTCTCCATCCGCGCCTTCCGCGACGAGGTGCTGCGCGAGTACGCGCAGGCGGGCAGTGGCAAGGCGCTGGTGGATGTCCGTTCACCCACCGAGTACAGTGGCGAGGTGATCGCCATGGTCAACTACCCGCAGGAGGGAGCACAGCGCGGCGGACATATACCAGGGGCGAGGAACATTCCCTGGGCCAGGGCGGCCCATGAAGATGGCGCTTTCAAGAGCGCCGAGGAACTGAAGGCGCTCTATGAGGGCATGGGCGTCACGCCGGACAAGCGGGTGGTGGCCTACTGCCGGATCGGGGAGCGCAGCAGCCACACCTGGTTCGTGCTGACCCGGCTGCTCGGTTACGAGCAGGTCAAGAACTACGATGGCTCCTGGACCGAGTGGGGCAGCCTGGTCGGCGTCCCCATTGAGAAGGGCGCAGCCTCGTAGGACAGCGAGGCTGAACTCACTCGATGGCCCTCTGAGCCCCTACCGGAATCCGCCAGAGGGCTCCTGGCATCACCCGGACGGTACCCGATGGAGGTGAATGGCGGCCTGGTGCCCGCGTCCCGATGGGTCAAGGCCGCCACATCCGCCGGCCCCAGGACGTGTTACCATGGCCCTAACCCACGACGTACGGCAGTGGTATGGGATGAGCGGCGCGAGGAGGGGCGCGAGGCATGGACGCAGCGCGGCCCACGAAAGAGCGGTACCCTGGAGCAACCTGATCGTTCTCGCGACGAGCGGTCGAGCATCAGTGGGGGTGGGCCTCGAGCGCGCGCTGTTGTATCCTGGAAGGCGTCTCACCGGATTCGAGATATTCCATAGCCGGAAGGAAGCAGCGGATATGACGGCACTGAACGCACACGCGCCGACCACGCAGCGGGCCTTGCTCGGCGCATGAGCGAGGAACGCTTCCTGCTGATCGACGGCCACCATCTGTTCCACCGCACCTATAACGCGCTGCCCCGGAGCATCGTGGGCCGCGATGGGGCACCGATCCAGGGGGTGCATGGGTTCGCGGGCGCCTTCTTGCGCCTGGTCCGCCGCTTCGCCCCCACCCACGTCTGTATCCCCTTCGATCCGCCGGAGCCCCCGTTCCGCCGCGCTCTCTTCCCCGACTACCGAACCGGGAGGCCGCGCGGCACGGAGGAGGAGGTCGCGAACTTCGACGCCCAGGTCGGCCAGGTGTTGCACGTGCTGGACCATCTCGGGATCACCCACCCGATGATCCCCGGCTACGAGGCGGATGATGTGCTCGGCTCCCTGGCCGCGCGCGCCGCGGCCGGCGGACTGCCCGCCACCATCGTCTCGGGCGACCGCGACCTGCTCCAACTGGTGCGGCCGGGGGTGGACGTGTTCATGCCGAAGGGCCAGGACGGCGAAACCTGGACCCCGGCCCTGGTGGAGGAGCGTTGGGGCGTCCGGGCCGGCCAATTCACCCACCTCAAGGCGCTGATCGGCGACCCCTCGGACCACATCCCCGGCGTGCCGGGGATCGGCCCCCGCACCGCCGCCGCCCTCCTCGCCCAGCACGGCGACCTCGACGCCCTCTATGCCGTCCTGCCCAGCCTGCCCGCGCGCCAAGCCGCGCTGCTTGAGGAGCACCGCGAGCGGGTGGAACTCAACCGCAAACTGGTCACCATCGTCACCACCCTGGACCTGCCCGCCGACCTGCACGGCTACCGCTGGTCGGGCGAGGAGGGACTGACCGCCGGCGCCCTGCTGGCCGCCACTGGGCTCCGGGGATGAATCCGCGCGGTCAGGCCAGCATATCAGCCGCGGTTACCAGGAGCAGCGCGGGATTCTGGAGAGCGCGCACCTGATCGGTGAAGCCGATCTTGGCGAACAACACCAGTTGATGGTCCGGCGCGACGTGGGGGAGCATGGCCACCCGTCGTTGCAGCGTATGGAGCACGTCGATACCGACGAGCTGATCGGTCCATTTCACCTCGGCGGTGAGCCCTACCTGGCGCGCTTCATTCAGACCGACGATCTCCAGTTCATCGGTAGCGCGCCACCACACCCCAAGTTCGCTTATTGTATGTACCCACCGCTCCGGCTCCAGGCGGATGAATTGCCGGCACGCTTCCTCGAAGCGGCCGCCCATGTAGGAGGACAAGGCCGGCGCGATCCGGTCGCGCCACACCTCCGCCGCTTGCCCTTGCTCAAGCAAGGAGCGGTTCGGCAACACGAAGCGGAACCAGAATGCCAGGTAGTTATCCGCGATGGTGTAGCGGGTCGAGCGCGTGCGTTCCGCATTGGCAACCGTGAACGGCACCCTCCGCTCGATCAAGCCATAATCAGTGAGGAATCGTAAGGCTCCGGAGAGGGATGTCATGGGGCGGCCAACCCGCTGAGCGATTTGATTCGGCTCGGTACAACCATAGGCGATGGCCGCGAGCATGCCGCGCAACAAGGCAGGGCCAATGCCGCGCACCTCCTGAGCAAGCAGGGTATCGGCCTCCGAGTAGAGCACGGCGGTTTTGTCCAACACATGCGCGATTATCGCGTCCTCCAACGTGTCGGCCTCCAGTGCCTGGAGATAGGAAGGAACGCCGCCCACGATGCCCCAGGCAAGAAGTCGATCGATCGGCGGCCATTGGGGAAAGAATTCGGTTGCCGCGCGGTAGGAAAAAGGTTCGACCACCAGTTGGCGGGTACGCCGCCGATAGAGCGGACCGTCGACCAGGAAGTGTCGTTCCACCGCTTCGGTGAAACTGGTACACAGCACGACGAACGCCCGAGACTGGCTACGTCGTGCGCTATCCCAGAGGCGCTGGATGACACTCGGCAAGGCGTTATCGCTGTCGACCGCGTAGGAGAACTCCTCAAGGATCAGGGCAATCCGCTGGTCGGCGGCCAAACGCAGCGCATAGGTGAGCGCCGCGTCCCAGGAAGTGAAGGGTTGTAGACGCAGGACCGGGTCAGGGTGCGGGAGGAGCAGTTGCTCGGTGAATGCTCGTAGCTGATCGGCAAGGGGCTGGCGATCGGCGTAGTAGTAGATGGCAGGCTTCTCCGCGAGAAACCGCACGAGCAATTCCGTTTTCCCGATTT
The DNA here is from genome assembly GCA_025450375.1 of Chloroflexota bacterium. The sequence goes on along the minus strand of JANWHO010000199.1, from coordinate 2,727 downwards.
GGCGGCGCCCGTAGATCGTAATGAGTTCTGGGGTGCCCGCGTTCCACCAGCGTTCGAGCGTTTCCAGTTCGGACACACGATTCAAGAACACCGATTTACGTCTCCGATTTGCTATAAGCAAATGTATAATACTTCCTCATATTATACATTTTCTTATATCTCCAACCGCGCACGGGCTTCCATTTCTGTTGCATTGTTAGCCACGCGCGGCCCTGGTCGAAAAGTATATTCTTCGTGAGTGGGACCGTGGTTGGTGGCCTTCTCCCTACAGCCCGCCTTACAGGGGCACGCTGGCAATGGTCTCGATCTTCCTTTCCTCTGACCTGATGGCCCGTGGCGAATGCGCGGACCATCCCCTTAGCATTGCGGCTCGATGATCAGGTCAATGCCCTGAGGCACGGACACTGGAAGGAAGGGAAGACGCGGATGACTCCCCGGAAGCAAGGTGAGGAATGGGAGAGATGAGAACGGGGCGCTTTCGGCGGAGGAGAGAGATAGCAGGCCAGCGCGGCAAGCAGTAATGGTACGCTTGTGCTATTATGGCCGGCGGGGGATATTCTCCTTCGTGAATAGCTGATAGGTAGCAACATGGAAGCGTACGATGATGACCTCGGGAAGTTCGAAGCGGACGGCGCGGCGCCATTACCGGACACACAGGATCAAGGGTATGTCGACCATGACGGCGCCCGGATCTGGTACGGCACCTACGGGTCCGGCGCGCCCGTAATCCTGCTGCATGGCGGCCTCGGACATAGCGGCAATTGGGGGTATCAGGTTCCCGCGCTGGTCAAGAACGGCTATCGCGCCGTTCTAATCGATAGCCGCGGCCACGGACGCAGCACACGCGACGCGCGCCCGTACACCTATGAGCTAATGGCGTCCGACGTGCTCGCCGTAATGGATGTACTGGGCCTGGACAAAGCGGCCTTTGTCGGCTGGAGCGACGGCGCCTGCATCGCCTTGATCCTCGGAACGAAAGCCCCCAAGCGCGTAGCGGGTGTGTTCTTCTTCGGCTGCAACATGGATCCGAGCGGCACCAAAGAGTTCGAGTTCACTCCGATCCTTGGCCGGTGTATCGGCCGTCACGCCAAGGATTATGCCCTTCTGTCGGCCACGCCGGAGCAATTCGCCGCGTTCTCCGATGCGGTCGGCCTGATGCAGAAGACACAGCCAAATTACTCCGCGAGCGATTTAGCCGAGATCAGCGTGCCTGTCGTGATCGTCCAAAGCGAGCACGATGAATTCATCAAGCGCGATCACGCCGAATATCTGGCTCGGAGCATTCCGAACGCGGAATTGGTCATGCTCCCTGGCGTGAGCCATTTTGCCCCGCTGCAGAGGCCCGAGCAATTCAATACCGTGATGCTTGCCTTTCTCGGCAACGTTCTCTCTTGAGGCATGGTGAAGGCGGCGAATGCGCGGACCACACAAGAGCATCGCCATCCATCCATGCGGGGTGCATTCCAGGCGTTCGGCCGTTGCCTGACGGCTCGGAGATCGCCTATCCTTGGCTGAGATGGCACGTTGATGCCGGTCCATGGAGAGAGTTGGCGGGATGGAAGCACTGGATATCGAGCGGGTGATCGCCGAGGAAGATCGTGGTTACGCGGCCTGGATGGCCGAGGCGAGGCCGGCTGAGGCGCGATCCTCCGACCGCGGACGGATGGCAGGGACGAACGACGGCGGTCGAGTGTGCGGGGTGGCTGCCGTTTCGGGGCGCGGGTCTCCGGGCCCGCCTGGTTCGGCCACGGATCATCGAAGGGGTTACGCGATGGCCGCCAACCGGTAGGCGTCCGCGCCCCTGGCTTGCAATCGCCGCGCCGATCCGTCGCGATCACGTTTAGCGGATTGCGCTACACTGGGTCCGAGCCCCCACACCGCGCGCCGCCCTGGGAAAGATACCGCCATGTCCTCCAATCCGTCCCTCTCTACCGTGCTGGCCGCCTGGTCGTTCGACCTGAACGTGGTCCTTGGAGTGGCGCTGACCGCCCTGATCTACCTGGCCGGTCTGCGGGAACTGAGCCGGCGCGGCCGCCTTCGCCGCTCGGTTGGGCCGCACCATGTGCTGCTGTTCGCCCTGGGCCTGCTGTCCATCGTCCTGGCCCTGGAGTCGCCCGTCGACGTCCTGAGCAGCCGGCTGCTCACCGCGCACATGGTGCAGCACATGCTCTTGCTGTTTCTGGCGCCGCCGCTCCTCCTCCTGGGGAAGCCGATCCCGGTGCTGGTGGTAGGCGCCCCCCGCCCTATCGTCCGCTGGTTGGCCCGCGGCCATGCGCGCCGGGGGTGGTTCCGCGGGCTTACCCGCCTGCTCACTACCCCGTATTTCGCCTGGCTGGCCTTTATCGGGAACATGCTGATCTGGCATCTGCCCGCCTGCTACGACGCGGCGCTGCGGAATGACGGGGTGCATCACCTGGAGCACCTGTGCTTTCTGGTCACCGGGATCATGTTCTGGTGGGTGATCGTGCAGCCGTATCCTGGGCGCCCGCGCCTGGCCCATGGATGGCGGGTGCTCTATATCCTGGCCTCCATGGTACCGGGCACCGCGCTGGGGATGCTGTTTATCTTTGCCGGCAGCTCGATCTATCCCTTTTACGCGGCGCTGCCCCGGATGTGGGACATGTCGGTGGTGACCGATCAGTCGTTCGCGGGAACGATCATGATGGTTGTTGGTGATTTCATCCTGATCTGCGCCGCGATCCCGCTCTTTGCCGGGATGATGGAGCG
>JANWHO010000198.1 GCA_025450375.1 Chloroflexota bacterium | reverse complement strand
GTTGGTGAAGCAGGTGGTGAGCCCAAGGGCGGCGGGAGTGGCGCAGGCATCGTTCGGGCAATCTATTGGCTGTTGTCGAGGAGACATCCAAACACCTCCGCTGTTCTCCCGGCCACCGTGCGCCCATAAAGAACGTGTACCTCATTGTGCGACGCGGACCAGGTTCTGACTATAGGATACGTGGGTCCAGCTTAATGCAAGCTGAAAGACCAACCCTTTAGCGGCATGTGGCACCTAACCCGCTATACTAAAGGCGCGAACCTGGCGGGCATTCGGCACATGGGAGAGGGACTGGTGGACGACGAGGCAATCGAACTGGATCGGAAGCCTGGCCGGATCGAGGTCTCGCCCAAGGCAATCTCCATGGCGGCGAGCCGGGTGGTACTCGAATGTTATGGGGTGGTCGGAATAGCGGGTCGGAAGCTCAAACATGGCCGGGCCGTCGTGCTCGAGGATCATGCCTACGCGCACGGCATTATCGTGTCGATGCGGGGGAATGAGGTCGTGGTTGACGTGTACGTGGTGATCGAATACGGCACCCGCATTTCCGAGGTAGCGCATAATGTGATGCACGCGGTCGGGGAAACCCTGCGCCGGATGCTTGGCTCCTCCGCCGTGCGCGTGAACGTGAATGTTCAGGGGTTAAGGCTCAGTGGCTAGCGCGCCGGACCGCCTGGCATGAAGGGTTCCGAGGAGGCCGCCCCCGCGCGCTGCGATGGGCGCCGTTTGCGGGCCGTCGTGGATGCGGCCGCGGCCTGGCTGCTGGCTCATGCCCATGAGGTGGACGCCCTCAACGTCTACCCAGTCCCCGATGGCGATACCGGTTCCAACATGTCGGAGACCATGCGGGCCGCCGCGGCCGAGGCGGCAAAGGGCGACGAAGTAAGCGCGGGCGCTCTGGCCGCCGCGCTTGCCCATGGGGCACTGATGGGGGCCCGCGGGAACTCCGGCGTTATCCTCTCCCAGTTGCTGCGAGGCTTTTCTCACTCTCTTGGCGCCTCCCCCGTGCTCACTCCTGCCGCGCTGGCGCTGGCCCTTCAGGAGGCGAGCAACACCGCCTATCGGGCGGTCATGCGCCCGGTCGAGGGGACAGTGTTGACGGTGGCTCGAGTGGTCGCCGAGGAGGCGGTGCGCGCGGCGGCCGAGCGGCCCGACTGTACCTTCATTCTCGACCGGGCGCTACATGCCGGGCGGTTTGCCCTGGCGGAAACTCAAAATCAACTCCCGGCCCTCCAACAGGCGGGCGTGGTGGACGCGGGCGGCAGCGGCTATCTCTACCTCCTTGAGGGCGCCCTCCGCCATCTCCAGGGGAAAACCATGGCCCCTTCCCCCGCATCGTCCGAGGTGTCCGAGACTCCCGCCGCCAGTCGGGCGTTCTCCGACCTGCACGCCCGGTTGGATCACTTCGAAGGCGGCTACGGCTATTGCACCGAGTTCCTGATCGCGGGGAGTGAACTCGATGAGCAGTCCACCCGTGCCGCCCTGGCTGAATTCGGCGATTCGTTGTTGGTGGTGGGCGGGGATGACCTGCTGCGCGTCCATATTCACACCCAGGATCCGGGAAGCGCCCTGTCGTATGCCGCCGGCCTCGGTCGCCTGCGCCGGGTGAAGATCCAGGACATGAGTGAGCAGTTCGAGGAGTTCGCGGGTGAGCGGCCGGTCGCCGCGCCGACCGGGAGCGGCGACCCGCTCCCGGTCGGCATCGTCGCGGTGGCCCCAGGGACGGGGTTCGGCGCCCTCTTCGAGAGCTTGGGGGCCGTCGTGGTGGCGGGCGGCCAGAGCATGAATCCCTCCACCGAGGAGATCCTCGACGCCGTGGCGCGCTGTCCTCAGTCCGAGGTGGTGGTGCTGCCGAATAACAAAAACGTGCTGCTCACCGCCCAGCAGGCCGCGGGCCTGAGCGGCAAAACCACCCATGTCCTCCCCACCCGGACGGTTCCCCAGGGAATCGCGGCCCTCCTGGCGGTACGGTTTGATCAGACACCTACCCAGATCCTGGCCGAGATGGACGAGGCGGCCCGTCACGTCCGCACCGCCGAACTGACTATCGCGGTGCGGGACGCGGAGATCGATGGTTTGTGCGTGCATACGGGCGACACCCTGGGTTTGTTGGATGGCGATCTGGTCACATCCGGCTCCGGAGCCCGGCCCGTACTGGCTGATCTCCTGGCCCGCATGCCTGCCGATCACTATGAAGTGGCGACTCTCTACCGGGGACGAGATGCCACTGATGCCCAGAACGCTGAGTTGCTCGCCTTCCTCCAGGCTACCTACCCGAGCCTGCAAGTTGAGCCACAGGTTGGCGAGCAGGCGCACTACCATTTCGTGCTGTCGGTGGAGTAATAAAGGAGCTAGGCCGGCCAATGGGCGAGGTACGTATCGTGACCGATAGCGCCTCCGACATTCCCGCCGCCGCGGCGGACGCGCTGGGAATCACCATTGTACCCTTGTCGGTGCAATTTGGGTCCAAGAGCTATGTCGAGCGGGAGGATCTCACGGCGAGCCAGTTCTATGCGCTGCTGGCCAGTGATCCCAATTTCCCCCGTACCTCGCAGCCCTCGGTCGGCCGCTTCGAGGAGGTCTATCGCGATCTCTCCGGCCAGGGCGCGGAGATCATCTCCATCCATCTCTCGTCCAAGTTGAGCGGTACCTTCAACGCGGCCACCCTCGCCGCCGCCAACGTGCCTGACGCCCGCGTTCATCTGGTGGACACGCTTACCGCCTCCATGGCCGAGGGGATGTACGTCCTGGCCGCCGCGCGGATGGCGGCGGATGGGCGACCCGTTGAGGCAATCCTGGACGCCATCGAGGCCCTGCGAACACGGGTCTTCGTCATCTTCATGCTGGACAGCATGACCCATGTGCAGCGGGGAGGACGGATCGGGCGGGCTCAGAGCATGATCGGTACTCTCCTGAATATCATGCCGCTCCTGGTGATCGAGGATGGGCTGGTGACCCCACGGCAGCGGGCCCGCACTACCGCCCGCGCCTTGCAGGAGATGGCCAATCTCGCCAGAGATCGGGCCCCACTGGCCGAGGTCCATGTCATGCACGCCAACGCGCCCCAGGTGGCCGCGCAGCTCGCGGCGTTGCTCCAGCCATTCGTCCAGGGTACCCTGGATATTGATACCCTCGGGGCGGTGATCGGCACCCATGCCGGCGCCGGGACAATCGGCTTCGTGGGAGTGCAGGCTGAAGGAGCGGTGCGTCCATGATCAACGGCGGCCCTGAGGTCATCGCCCTCGGCGAGGCGCTGGCCGAATTCATGCGCCCCGTGGTTGGGGTATCGTTGGAGACCGCCGGCCCCTTCGAGGGCCCGTTCGCCAGTGGCGCCCCCGCCAACTTCGCCGACGGCTGTGGCCGCCTGGGGCTCTCTACTGGGTTCATCGGGACGGTGGGAAATGATGCCTTTGGGCGCATGTTCCGCGCCCGCCTGGGCCGAGACGGGGTAGATCTCTCGCGCCTGGTTACCGATCCCACTCGCACCACCGGTACCGCCTTCGTTACCTACCGGGCCGATGGGGGCCGCGACTTCTTGTTCCATATCAAGGATGCGGCGGCCGGGCAGGTTCCGCCCCTGGATGAGTCCTATTTCGCGGCTGCCCGTCTGGTCCACATCACCGGCTCGACCCTGGCCAGCGGACCGGCCTGGCACGCGGCCTGCGTCCGCGCCGCCACCCTGGGGAAGCAAGCGGGAGCGCGGGTCAGTTTCGACCCCAATTTACGCCCGGAGTTGCTGGGCGGCGCCTCGGTGCAAGAGGTAGCCGAGCCTATTCAGGCCCTCACGGACGTGGTTTTGCCGTCCGAAGACGAGCTTCGCCTGCTGACTGGGCTCAATGACCTGGAAACGGGAGTCCAATCGCTGCTCGATCGTGGGGTGGCCCTGGTTATCCTCAAGCGAGGGATGGGTGGGAGTACGCTGTGTAGCCCCGGTCAAAGGATCGACATGGCTACCGAGCCGCGGGAGGAACGAGATCCCACCGGGGCGGGAGACGCCTTCGCCGCCGGGGTCGCCTACGGCCTGCTGCGTGGTCTGGCCCCCGCCGATCTGCTCCGTCTGGCCAACACCATGGGCGGCTGCGCGGTCACCCGGCTGGGTCCGATGGAGGGGACGCCCACCCGCGAGGCCGCCCTGCGCGCGGCGGGGATTGGCTCCCCGTGAAGATCACGGTTCTGGGGAGCGGCACCAGTCACGGGGTGCCGATGATCGGCTGTGAATGCCGAGTGTGTACCTCAAGCGACCCACGGGATACGCGCAGCCGGCCCTCCATCGTGGTAGGGATCGGCGACCGCAATATCCTGATCGATACCAGCCCCGAGCTCCGGTTGCAGTTGGTGGCCAACCATATCTCCCATATCGACAGTGTGCTCTACACCCATGAGCACGCGGATCACATGCATGGGGTGGACGATCTGCGCCGCTTCAACGAGCGGATTGGCGGCCCGGTTCCGGTGTACGGGGCTCCGAGAGTGCTCCACGATCTGCGGGAGCGCTTCCCCTATATCTTCGCCCATCAGTTCGTGGGCGGCGGCATCCCGTCGCTCGAACTGCATCTGATTGACGGCCCATTCGAACTCTACGGGCAAATGATTCTGCCGGTGCCGGTATGGCACGGGAACACGCCGGTTCTGGCCTTCCGCTTTGGCCGTTTCGCCTACGTCACCGACACCAACAACATTCCCGAGGAATCGATGCGGTTACTGGAAGGACTGGATACCCTGATTCTCGACGCCTTGCGCGCGGAACCGCACCCTACCCACTTTAACTTTGCCCAGGCCCTGGATATTGTGCGCCGCCTTAGCCCACGGCGCACCTACTTCACCCACCTTACCCATACCACCTTGCACGCGGAGGTGGAACCCACCTTACCGGAGAACGTTTTTCTGGCCTATGACGGCCTACGGCTGGAGGTTGACTGATGTCGCTGACTCATCTGGACGAATCGGGACGGGCCCGGATGGTGGACGTCTCGGAGAAGCCGGTTACCACCCGCGAGGCGACCGCCGAGGCCACCGTGCGCCTGGGGCCGGTGGCGGCGAAGGCCGTTCTCGCTGGTACGGTCAAGAAGGGCGACGTCTTGGCGGTTGCTCAAGTTGCGGGCGTGATGGGGGCCAAGTCCACCTCAACCCTGATTCCGCTCTGCCATCCCTTACCGCTGAGCGGCGTGTCGCTCGAGTTCACCTGGAACGACGACGACTTGCGCATCCGCGCCACCGTGCGCACCAACGCCCAGACCGGGGTGGAGATGGAGGCCCTGACGGCGGTAAGCGTGGCCGCCCTCACCGTCTACGACATGGTCAAGGCGGTGGAACAGGCGGTCCGCATCGAGGGGATTCATCTGGTGCACAAGTCCGGTGGCCGGCGGGGCGAGTATCACGCCCCGTGACCTGATCGTGTCTCGTTTAG
>JANWHO010000197.1 GCA_025450375.1 Chloroflexota bacterium | reverse complement strand
GGGGGGGGTTGTCCTCCCTTTCCCACCACACCCCAACCCCCCCCCCACCCCCCGCGCCCACTCGCCGCAACTCGTCCTCCCGGTTGTAGAAATGGGGGGAAACACGGAGGCTGCCGCCGCGCACGGAGGTGATGATCCCCGCGTCCAGCAGCTTGAGGCGGGCTGCTTCCGGATCGGGCACAGCGACGATCACGATTCCGCTCCGGTGAGCCGGGTCGAGATTGGAGCGAACCCGGTAGCCGCGATCTTGCATGTCGGCGATAAATAGGTCGGTCAGAGCCAGCACGCACTCACCGATCCGCGCCGGTCCGGCCTCCAGGATCAGGCCCAATGCCGCGTCGAGGGCGACGATCCCCGGCAGGTTCGGGGTGCCCAGATTGAACCGCTCGGCGGTAGGAAGAAGGGTGAAGTTGTAGTCCAGGTAGTTCGCGGCGTCCACGGTACTGCCAGTGCCCACATAGGCACCCAGTTGGAGGGACGCGATCAGGTCCTGGCGGCAATAGAGGAAGCCGCTGCCGGGGGTACTCAGCAGCCACTTCTGGGCCCCACAGGAGAGGAAGTCGATATGACAGGCTTGCACGTCGATGGGGAAGGCGCCCAGGGTCTGAATGGCGTCCACCACCAGGAAAATCCCGCGCTCCCGGCAGAGATTGCCGACGGCGGCGATATCGTTGCGGAAGCCGGTGGCGAACATGGCGGTGCTGATCGCGATCACGCGAGTGCGCGCGTCGATGCGCGCCCGCAGGATCTCCAGATCCAGTCCGCCCCGCGTCTGTGGCACCCACTTGACCAGCACACCACGCGGGGCCAGGTTCAGCCAGGGATAGATGACCGCCGGATAGTCCCCGTCCAGCACCAGCACGTTATCGCCCGCGCGCAGCGGGAGGCTCTGGGCGGCGGTATTGATCCCAGCGGCGGTGTTGGCCATGGGGATAATCTCGCTGGGGGCGGCGGCCCCGATCAGCTGGGCCACTCGCTCCTTCATCCTGGCCATCACCCCGCTCAACTCCGCGGGCCACCGCTCGAATGGGACGCGCTGGGTCACCTCCAGGTAGTGCTGAACCGCCCCGGCCACCCGGTTGTTCAGCGGGGAGATGGCGGCGTGATTAAAGTAGGCAAACTCCTGAGCAATGGGAAATAGCCCGCGGAACTCCAGAAGATTCGTCATCGTCGTTTCACTCCCACCTTCTTCCTGGTGCCCCCAGAGAGGCACGGTATGCATTCGGCTTTTGGCTCAGTATACCTCAGGGGGACGCGCCTCCCAGTTGACAGGGTTGGCAAATCAGCATTCTCCAACAGTACCCAATCTTGACCCTACCGCAACCACTTCCTTTACCGTCCTTCAACCTGGCGCCGGTATGGTGTATTAGCGTTCCTTTCGCTGTCTTGTTTGGCCGGCGGATGTAGTGTAGTCGCCGTACTCCTGATTGGCCTGCCCAGTGGGGAGGCTAGCAGAGTCGCGAGCCTACCTCCAGAGCCGGGGAAGCTATGCTGCCAGGAAACGAAGGGATGGCCGACCAGGAACGCGCGGCCTTCAAGGATCTACTCCGGCACTTCCGGCTTAGAGCTAGATTGAGCCAGGAAGCGCTGGCCGAGCATGCTCACCTGAGCGTCCGCGCCATCAGCGACCTGGAACGCGGGGTGAAGCAGCGGCCGCGGCCGGAGACCCTCCAGCGGCTGGCCCTGGCGCTCAACCTGGAGTCCCAGGATCGGGCGGTACTCGTAACCGCCGCCCATCGGCCAAGCAGTCCTCGCATCCGTGTACAGCCGCGCACCACGGAGTTGTCGATGTCGTCCACGTCAGCGAGCAATCTCCCCGTGCAACCCACCAGCTTCATCAAGCGCGAGCGCGAACAGGCAGAGGTGATGGCGCTGCTGGAGACACACCATCTCGTCACCATCGCCGGCATGGGCGGCGCCGGGAAAACACGTCTGGCGCTGCAGGTCGCGGGCGAGCTCGTTGCCTCCTATCCTGGTGGCGTCTGGCAAGTAGAACTTGCTCGACTCAGCGACGCGGCCCTGGCGCCGCAAGCGGTCGCGGCGGTGCTGGGGCTGCGTGAGCAGCCGGGTCGCGCCCTGCCTGAAACCATCGCGGAGCATCTCCAGGCCAGGCAGGTGCTGCTGGTGCTAGACAACTGCGAGCACCTGATCTCGGCATGCGCGGATCTGGTCACCGTCCTGCTGCGAAGTTGCCCCCAGATCCGCGTGCTGGCTACCAGCCGCGAAGGGCTGCGCGTGCCGGGCGAGATCATCTACCGGGTGCCGTCACTGTCGGTGCCCAGCCCCGGCGAGGCATCCGCGCCGGAGCGGATGTTGGCCTTCGAGGCCATCCAGCTCTTCGTGGATCGGGCGCGGGAACGACGCTCGGATTTTGCCCTCACTACCGCCAACGCGGGCGCCGTAGCCCAAATCTGCCGCCGCCTAGACGGCATCCCACTGGCTATCGAGCTGGCCGCGGCTCGCCTCGGCGTGCTGACCGCCGAAGGCATAGCCAACCGTCTGGACGACTGCTTCCACCTGCTGACGAGTGGGCCGCGGACGGTGTTACCGCGCCACCGGACGCTACGCGCGGCCTTCGACTGGAGCCACGATTTGCTGGGCAAGCAGGAGCAAACCCTGCTGCGCCGTCTCTCGGTCTTCGTCGGCGGCTGGGTGCTCGAAGCAGCCGAGGCAACCTGTACGGGGGATCTCACGTCCCCTCCACGCTTCGCGAGTATCCTCACCGACGACGGCGCCGCGGATCCTTCGTCACCTCAGCCGCCTCGGGTGGGACCGTTCAACCCAGCTGGCGCGGGTGAAGAGAGGCCGCGCTCCTCGGAGATCGTGGCCGGGGAAGAGACCCTTGACTTGCTGGACGAGTTGGTCAATAAATCGCTGGTGGTCATGCAAGAGATGGGCCAGATCGCCTGGTACCGGCTTCTGGAAACGGTACGCCAGTATGAATTCGAACGGCTCGAGGCAGCCGGAGAGGCGATCCTGATCCGCGACCGCCATCTGGATTGGTACGTTGCGCTGGCAGGCCAGGCCGAGCAGGGTCTGGCGGGAGCGGAGCAAGCTACATGGCTCTCAAACCTGGAACGCGAGCATGGTAACCTGCGAGCGGCACTGGCATGGAGCCTGCATGAGCCAAAGAGGCGAGCGGACGGCATGGAACTCGCGGCGCGCCTCTTGCTGTTCTGGGAGGCGCACGGCCATCTGACCGAGGCGCGGCGCTGGCTGGAGGATCTGCTGGCGCATGGCGCGACCGCGGCGCCCAGGATACGAGCCAGGGCACTGCAATGCGCCGGCGCTCTGGCTAGTAGCCAGGGTGATTACACGCGCGCTACGGTGTTGCTGGATGCAAGCCTGACCTTGCAACGCGACCTGCAGGACAGGCAAGGCAGCGCGGTGGCGCTCCAGGCGCTGGGAGTGATCGCTCTCTATCAGGGTGATTATAGCCGGGCGGTGGTGCTGTTCGAGGAAAACCTGGCGATCAGGCGGGAGATCGGCGATCCCGCGGGCCTCGCCGCCGCGCTCGGCAACCTCGGTCAAGCAGCCTACGCGCGGGGCGACTACGAGCAGGCACTCATGCTCCAAGAGGAGAGCCTGGCCCTTCACTGGCGGTTGGATAATAAACGCGGCATCGCCGTTTCACTCAACGAACTGGGATTGATCGCCTGGAGCCGGCGTGATCTCGATCTAGCGGCAGCCCTGCACGAGGAAAGCCTGGAACTGCGGCAAGATCTGGGAGATAAGAGGGGCATCGCCGCATCGCTCGCCAACCTGGGCGACGTAGCGATCGCGCAAGGGAGGTATGACCGGGCAGCGGAACTGCTGTGGGAGAGCGTATCGCTGTCACGGGAGCTCGGCGACAAGCAGGTCATAGCCTACTGCTTGGAGAGCCTGGCTACGCTAGCCATGGCCGAAGGGGCGCCACGGCGTGCCGCCGAGCTCTTCGGGGCAGCCGAGGCACTGCGCGAAAGGATCGGCTTGCCCCGGCCACCGCCGGCCCGCGCCGAGTATAGCCGATCCACCGCCGCGGTGCGCGCGGCCATGGGCGAGGATGCCTTTACCGCCGCATGGTCCCATGGCCGCGCTCTGCTGCTGGACCAGGCTGTTGCCCGGGCCCTTATGCCGATCAGCGGCGCTGGAAAGTAGAGTATAGATCGCCAGGGGCTGGGCGCCACTATATATACAAAGTGTGACTATATCGTGTGGGTTGTGCCTGTATGCGTACAGTGTGGGTACATCGTATGCAATGTGCATGGTGGATAGTCGCGTCGAACCGCATAGTAAAGAATAGATGCTGGTGAACGTAGAGTGCGCTTCGGCCGCGGGTGCATGTACCGTTCGCGCGTCTAAGCTGGTTTCGAGGGCATGCAAATGGGAACGGGGTAAAGGCGATTGGCCCCATACGCTTTTTCTTTGAGTGCCGCTGGGCTGGTGACAGCGGCGCTGGCGATCATCGCCTGGCGCCGCCGCCCTGCCGAGGGAACGACAGCGTTCGCCGTGCTCATGGCCGCGGTGGCTGAATGGTCGTTCGCGTATGCGTTGGAACTGGCTAGCCCCGACTTGCCCACCCAGCTATGGTGGGACAACGTGGGATGGTTGGGTGCCGTGATCGCCCCGGCGGCGTGGCTGGCCTTCGCCCTGCGGTACACCGGGCATGGTGAGTGGTTGCGAGGCGGCAAGGCTGCCCTCCTGGCCCTTGAGCCCCTGGCGATCTTGCTGCTTGTCTGGACCAATGGCGCGCATGGCCTCATCTGGAGCAGCATCCATTTGGATACCAGCGGGCCATTTGCCATGCTGGCGGTGACGCGGGGGATCGGCTTCTGGATCGATGTCGCCTATTCGTACCTGCTGATCGCGCTCGGCACCATTCTGATCGGCATGCACATGACGCGGCGGATGCCGGTGCGTCCCTATCGCGCGCAAGACGGCGCCTTGCTGCTGGCTGTGTCCGCGCCCTGGCTTGGCAACATCCTGTACCTCTCCGGCATAAGTCCCGTGCCACGGCTGGATCCGACACCTCTCGCGTTCACCGTGAGTGGGCTCGCGTGGGGCTGGGATCTCTTTCGCTTCCACCTCTTCGATCTCGTGCCCGTGGCGCGCGACCTCGTCGTCGACAGCATCTCTGACGCGGTGCTCGTACTGGATGAGCAGAACCGTATCGTGGACCTTAACCTGGCTGCTCAGCGCGCTGTTGGCCACAGGGCCCAGGACGCGATCGGGCAACCGGCGGATCAGGTCCTGGACCACTGGCCCGATCTGGTCGACCGGTACCGAGACACGATCGAGGCCCATGCGGAGATCGCCGTGCGGCGCGGTTCAGGGCAAGCGCGTCTCGACCTACGTATTTCCCCGATCCTTGACCGGCTGGGCCGGGTCACGGGCCGCTTGGTAATCTGGACGGACATCACGGAGCATTGGCGGTCAGAGCAAGCCCTTCGAGAGAGCGAGGCACGCGTCCACAGCGTGTTTGACGAAGCGCCGATTGGGATGGCCCTCGTGGGATTGGACGATCGGCTGCTGCAAGTGAATCACGCATTCGCGCGGATGGTAGGCTGCACGAAGCAAGAACTGCTGGGGCGTCCTCTTGAGACGCTCACTCACCCGGTCGACATGGGCAAGGATGACTTGCTCGCCGAGCAGGTACTCAACGGTGAGGGCGATAGCTACAAGCTGGAGAAGCGGTGTCTGACCAAGACCGGAGAGGTCTTGTGGGCGGAGTTTACCACGACCGTGATCCGCGATCAGGCGGGACAGGCCCTGTATCGCTTGGTGATGATTGAGGACATCCTTGATCGGAAAAGGGCCACGTTGCTCGAGCAGGAGCAGCGACACGTCGTCTTCGAGCTGCATGACGAGCTAGCCCAATTGGCGACTGCCGCCCACCAGCACCTGCAGGCGGTAGCGGCCCGCTACCGCCCACGTTCGCCGCAGGCCCGCTGGGATCTGGAGCAGGCGGTCACCCTGACACAGCTCGCGGCGAAAGAGGTGCGGCGGCTGATCGCCGGTATGCAGCCGACAGCCCTCGACAGTATGGGGCTGGCGGCTGCATTGCGCCTACACGTCGAGAACTTGCGCGCCGACGGCTGGGTCATCACCTACGCCGTGGCGCTGAGCGCGGCACGGCTGCCGCCTGCTATTGAGACAGCCCTATTCCGCATCGCCATGGAAGCGCTCACCAATGTGCGCAAGCACGCGCGCACGACTCACGCCCACCTGGCCTTGCAGCGTCGGGGGTCGGCCGTGTGTCTGGAGGTACGGGATTGGGGTTGTGGCTTCGATCCTTCCACCGCGCCTACGGTCACCGCGGCAGGCGAGCACATAGGGCTGCGAGGCATGCAGGAGCGCGTCGAGCTGATAGGCGGGCATTTCGAGGTGCGCAGCCGGCCGGGTGCCGGCACGATCGTCGCCGTCGCGGTCCCAGTGTTGACGGTGGTAAAGCGAGGGGAGGCTGATGAACGCGAAGCAAGGAGTTCAAAAGACGCGGCCGGCGCGTCTGGTGCTCGCTGACGATCACGAGTTGGCCAGGGCGGGAATGCGCGCCATGCTCATGGGTGAGCGTGGGCTGGAGGTGGTCGGTGAGGCGGACACCGGCCAAGCGGCACTCACGCTGTGCCGGCGCCTGCACCCCGACCTGGCGCTCATCGACGTGCGCATGCCGGAACTGGACGGCCTGGCGGTGGCTCGCCAGCTCAGGGAGGAGTGTCCCCAGACCAAAGTGCTCATTGTGACGGTCTATCTGTCTCCCGAGTACCTCCTCGAGGCACTCAAGGCAGGTGCCGCGGGCTACATACTCAAGGAGGCAAGTCGGGCCGAACTGCTCGACGCCATCCGCCGTGTTCTGAGGGGGGAGACCATCCTGAACGGGGATCTGGCCACCGCGTTGCTCCGCCGTCTGACCGATCCCCAACCAAATACGGCGGATCTCTCGGCCGATCACTTGACCCCGCGGGAGCGTGAGGTGCTGCAATTGATCGCCGAAGGCTACACCAATCGGGCGATTGCCAGCTCTCTGTATGTGAGCGCCGGCACGGTAAAGATCCATGTGGAGCATATCATCGGCAAGCTACAGGCGACTGACCGTACCCAGGCAGCTATCCGCGCTGTACAACTCGGCTTGCTCAACCCCGAAGGTGAGCAATCGGTCCATTCACGGAGTAGCAGCATAATATCCGCCAATCTGTCTGGTCTAGATGGGGCGGGCTAGTGATGGGGAGTTGGAATGAACATGATCTTAGCTGAGCATGGCCCGCCCGTTGCCGTTGGCGGGGACCGCGCCCGGCTTGGCGGCTAGGTAGAGGGACCAATAATCGCTCTGTTGTTGCAAAAGCTCGTCATGCGTCCCGCTTTCGGTGATCCGGCCGTCCACGAGCACGGCGATCTTCGTGTCCCTCGGGATGGAGTCGTAACGATGCGTGGTGAAAATAATGATCCTGGCTTCAGCCACTCGAGAAAAGAGCTCGAAGACCGCGCGCTCTCCCTCGGGATCCAGACTCGCGACTGGCTCATCCAGGATCATCACGGGGGCATCGCGGTAGATGAGTCGAGCCAGGGCCAGGCGCTGCCACTGTCCGCCGGACAGGTCGATTTGTCCGCCAAATCCAGCCCCGACAAGGGTATCGATCCCGTCCGGCAGCCCCTTCACCACCTTGCCTAACCCCGCGGTTTCCAGGGCGTCAAGGATGCGTGCGTCTTCGCCAAGCGTCCTTTCAAAATGCATCGTGATATTTTGGCGGATGGTCAGGTGCAGGTGAGAGGGTTCTTGAAAGAGCACGGCTTTATGCAACCTTTCGGGAGGCAGGCATGCGCCACCGGGCAACCGAGCCCGTATCGAGCCGGAGTCCGGATCGAGTAAGCCAGTCAGCAGCTTGACCAGTGTGCTCTTTCCGGCGCCATTGGGTCCAACGATGGCGGTCGTCCCGGTGGGGAAGGTGTAAGAGACATTGGAGAGGGCGGCCTTGGTGCCGCGAGGATATTTGTAGCTTACGGCATGGAGGTGGAGGGATATTATACCATCGATACGAGCCTCCAACGACCGGGCATCCGCTCTGGCGCCCGCGTCAGCGTTGGCCAGGGCTATTTCAGCGTTGGCCAGGGCTATTTCAGCGTTGGCCAGGGCTATTCTTGCTTTCAAGGACGACATAGCTACTACGCTCCTACCGGCACCGCCGACCGTGAGGGGGCCGGGGCTGCCGGCAATAGGGGGGCTAACTCCGTCTGCTCAAACGATTGGTTCAAAAAGTCAAAGACCTGATCGAGGTAGCCCATGCATTCGGTCAGGGAACCCCAGGAAGAGGAAAATGCCTTGCCCTGACCCAGCCCCATATAGAGCGCGGGGAGCAGAATGGCGGCTTCAGCTGGACCCGTGGGACTCTGGTTGATCTGCCAGAACACGGCGCCCATGGCAAGTGTCATAATAGCGGCCACGGCTAACCCGACACCCGCTCGAATCACTTGATAGCGGCGCAGCAGTCGCTTCAAGTTGCTCAGGTATGTGTGGGCAAGTATGCGGTACTCGTCGTAAAGGATGGTAGAGTTATGTACTCGTATGTCCCGTTGCCAGGTGGCATCGATACTCTTTTGCGACAGATACATCATGCGGAATAAGCCCGAGGCGGAATCTGTCTGTAGCCCGAGGATTCGCCTATGATAACGGGTCTCTACGATGGTCAAAGGGATCAACACCACCAGAAACAGGACCATGAGTGGCGCGAGCGCTAAAAGGGTAAGCGCGATAGCGAGCGAGGCACACAACGCGCTGATGCTGGTAATGAAGGTCTGCACGAGCATGGCGGGCCTGTAGCTGGCCTGGCTGATGAGCAGCCCATAGCGTGATTGAAAGTCATTGTCCTCAAAGAGCCGGTAAGGAACCTCGGACATCTTGCCCATGATCCGTGCATTGACCTGCTGGGCTGATACGGCTTGCAAGAGACTCGTCGCTGTTTCATTGGCAATCCGCAGCACGTTCTGTAGCGCAAGTAGCCCGAAGAGCCCGGCAAGCAGCAAGATTCCCTGGTGGACAAGGTCATGGCCCTGTCCCGTCCCTGCCATGACCAGGGAAAACCCCTTCCACACAATGAGCAGTAAGAGGGGATACGCCAGCGACTGAAGCACGCCCGTCGAGGCGCCGATGAGAAAGGCCCCTCTATCGATCTGGTACAGCAGGCTCAGGGTGGCGCGGCCAGTCTGAAGTTTACGACGCATATGCCTGCTCTTGTCGGCTGTCTCTTTCAGCCTCGGCGCGCTGCCAGGCGCGCGAGTGATACGTCGTGAGCAAGTCCGCCATGCTCGCTACGAGGGGCAGGCCTAACTCCTCTTCTAACCAGAGCCATTGCCCATTTGGATTGATTTCCAGGAAAACAAACTCCCCCTCGGGAGTCAAAATCAAATCCATCGAAGCAAAATTGATCCCAAACCTGTCCATCAGCCGGTGGATCGATGCCTCCACCGGTTCAGGCAGAGAAAAAATCTCGTGTTCACAGTCTCCCGCGCGCCAATCCTTACAGGTGTTCTCGTTGGCCTGCGAGTTGATTTTGGCACAAAAGATCTTTTCCCCAATCACGACACAGCGCAACTCCGCCGCCTTGTCGACGTACGGCTGGAAGATAGTGGGAGCCAGCGCCACGGACTCGAGTGCGTGGCCCTTTGGCAGGGTTGTCGTGAGCGGAAGGCGGTAGCCTTGCTCATTCTTCACGCCCAGGGCGATCAGTGGTTTAATCGCGCATTCCGCGCTCCCCAGCCCGTCGGCAAAGGCAGCCGCCTTCGCCGGATCATTGGAGATCAGGGTATTGGGCGTCCGTAATCCAGCCTTACTCGCCTCGGCAAGCTGGAGGGCCTTGACGTCCGCGCGCCGCAGTTTGAGGGGATGACAGACCCACAACGTCCGCAGGCTTTCACAGAGCGCTGTTAGCGTGATTATGGACTGCGCCTTGACGTAGTTGTCGAGTTTTGTCGAGGTCAGGCTTGGGCTGCCTGAAAACAGGTTGTGCGACCGCCGATACCAGGCGGCACAGATATCGTTGAAAGCCACCCGATGATATTCGTTGAGTATTTCGCCTTCAATGCGGCCATCTTGAATCTCAATCGAGACACTACAGGCATGAGGAAAATCCTCCGGGTGGAGGCGGAAGACGGGAACATTGCGTTTGTGCAATTCGCGGACGACAGCGTCCGCGTGCTCATCGTGTTCGTTGGTAATAATCAGGACCGTGGAAGGCATTGCGCAACCCTCGGCATTCCATAACTATAGAGGGGGAGCAGGAGCTCGAAGCTCCTGCTCCCTTCGACACCCCAGGTCATTTAGAGATCGATCTCGAAGTCCTGGAGGACGTCGTCTACCTGGATCAACCCATAGTTGTTACACTCGGAACTGGTGTTATGGCCGCCGCGGTCACCCCAGCAGAACTGCGTCTTGGGGTCATATTTGGCGGTACGGACGCTGAGCAGCGTGTCCAGGTCAGCTTCCATCGGCACGGGCCGGGTCAGTTCCAGCGAAAGGGGTAATGCCATTGCACTCATGTTCGTTTTCCTTTCTTGAACGAAATACGAGCGTCGGCTCGCTAGCTGTTAGGTGAGTTCTTACAAGCGCTTGTTTCTTCATGCCTAACAACACTATCGTAAGCCAAACTGGGTGCCCCGACGCCTGCCGGGTGGCATATTTTTGCCTCTGTCATGCGGCATATGCCGAGTGGCATAGCAACAACTTCCTGAACCGAGGCACGGTGCCAACAGACAAGCGAGCATGCTCTCCCGCCCTCCTTGTCTGGCCAAGGAGCGAGTGTTACGCTTCCCGAAGAGACGCGCCGCCAACCGAGCCGGCGGCGCCATACCCACCGAGCCTGAAGGATGTATCCGCATGAACGACCCCATGCCAACCGTGCGCGCCGTACTGGCCGCCACCCCCGCCCGCTGGATCACGCTCGCGGCGGCCCTGCCGGCCGATCTCCTGGCCCGCCCTCCGATTCCTGGCGAATGGTCCCCGCTGCAGTGCCTCCATCACCTGCTGGCCACCGAGACCCTTTTCCGCTCTCGCGCTTTTCATCTGCTGGCCGAGGAGGACTTCCCCGCCTATGACCCCGATGCCGCCGGCGCCACCCAGGATGGCGGCGACCCAACGGAGATCGCCACGGCCTTCGCCGCCGCCCGGACCGAGAGCCTGGCCGCCCTTCCCGAGATCGGCGAGGCGGACCTCGGACGCACCGCGCGCCACGCCGAGCTCGGCCCGGTTACGCTGAGCCAGCTGCTGCATGAATGGGCGGCCCACGACCTCCTCCATACGGTGCAGGCCGAGCGGGCCCTGATGCAGCCCTTTATCCAGGGCTGTGGCCCCTGGCGGAGCTACTTCCTCGACCACGTAGCGGGCGCGTAAACGAAGGGGCAATTCGCCATGCACCTCTGGGGGCGGGAATACACCCGCGAGACCTTGCTGCAACGAGTAGGTCGGCTGGAGCAGGTCGGCGGCGTGGAGGCCACCGTGCTGGACGACGGGCCGGGGCGGGGGACGCGGGCTTTGCGGTTCTCCGGCGCTGGAGGCTTGGCCTGTACGGTGCTGCCAGATCGCTGCATGGACATCGCCCATATGTCGTGGCATGGCCATCCCCTGTCCTGGATCAACAACGCCGGCGTGGCGGCGCCCGGACTGGCCATGCACGACGAGCAGGGCTTTGGCCGAACCTTCTTCGGCGGCATGGTAACCACCTGTGGCCTGACCAACTCCGGGCCCGGCGGCCACGACGACGGTGAACGGATCTACATGCACGGGCTGGCAACCTATGCCCCGGCCGGCGCCATGGCCTGGGGTCACCGCTGGGATGGCGAACGCTGTATCCTCTTCGCCCGCGGCACGATCCGTCAGGCGCGCCTGTTTGGGGAGAATTTGACCCTGACCCGCGAGATCACCATGGATCTCGACGGGACGAGTCTCACTATCGCGGACGTAGTCCGGAACGAGGGCTGGGAGACCAGTCCGCAAATGATCATGTACCACTGCAATGTAGGCTTCCCCTTGCTGGACGAAGGGGCGCGCCTGATTGGCCGCTTCGCCTCGGTGGTCCCGCGCGACGAGGAAGCCGCCCGTGGACTGGAGCGCTTCGCGCTGGTCGACGGACCACGGGCCGGCTTCAAGGAACAGGTGTTTATCACCACGCCTCTGGCCAACGAGGAGGGGTGTCACGAGGTGACGTTGTGGAATCCCGCCCTGGCCGGGGGAGTGGGACTCCGCCTCGACTGGGACGCGGCGAGCCTGCCCTGGATGTTCGCCTGGCGGCAATTGGGCCAGGGCGCCTATGTGCTGGGCCTGGAACCATCCAACTGTCCCGTGATCACCGGCAGGGCGGAAGCCAGGGCGAACGGGACGCTTCCCTTCCTGGCGCCCCAGGAAGAACGACGCTACCACCTGCGCTTCACGGTGGTGAGCGCGCCGCCCGAGGGCGCGGTCTAGTGGCTGTCCACGAATCTTCATCCTCATAACCCCGATAGAGATTGTGCGAGTACCAGAAAACTCTCTTGACTCCACTTCTACCCTGGGTTATGTTGGTATCAGACGAATCCGCCTCGAGATCTACCCAACCGGTGAGCCCGGACGGGTATGAAAGGTATATCATTCATGATCGGCATCAAAGAATTAAGTGTCGTGCAGGCCCCACCGGTCGTGACGCTGTCCGCCAAGGCATCGGAGATGG
>JANWHO010000196.1 GCA_025450375.1 Chloroflexota bacterium | reverse complement strand
CGAAGCGGAAGAGAATGTCGGTTCCGGCCTCCACGGTGGCCCGCCATGGTTGTCCGGTGGACTCGGCTGTTTGGAGCAGTCCGCTTAACTGTGTCCCCAGTTCGGCGAAGCCATCGCGCGCCACGGCGCGATAGAGGGCCTCCTGAGTAGGAAAATAGAGATAGAAGGTGCCGAATCCCACATCGGCCGCTTCGGTAATCTGGGCGATCGTGGCATCCTCAAGCCCCCGCCGGCTGAACACGGTCATCCCGGCCGCGAGCAGCCGAGCCCGAATCTCGGCCTGACGGCGAGCGCGCCTCCCTGGGACATGCTCCTCCTGGCGTGTCGGCCGGCCCGTCTCGTCGGTAGTCATGCGGCTCCTCCCCTTACCCGCGGCGACCATTCTCTCGCCTCGTCGTGGATATTTCTGATGTCTCTATCACCAATGATAGAGACATCAAACGTTTAAGGCAAGCAGCTATTCTAGGACAGCGGAGCGGAAGTTCCGAGGCGGTTTTCGGTAGGGGCATCCCTTGTGGGTGCCCTTGGTCTTCCGCACGAGGGTACCCACAAGGGGTACCCCTACAACCAATGGACAATTTGCGCCAAGCTATACTAGGTTCCCGGGCGCGTCACCTCGATCTTAAAAGAGGCTGCCGCCGGAGGGTGCATAATGGCGCGGATCGATCCCCAGCCCGCCGACGCCGGCCAGGAAGATATCCTGGTCGATGATCTGGAAGCCTGCGTCGAGCAAAGGCGCCAGGGCCGGATGTGGGCCTAACAGATCGATGCGGAATGCTGGCGCGTGCTGGGCGGCCCAGGCCGCCGCGGCCAGAACACAATCGCGGGCATCGGCGGCGGAGCGGGCGCCAATCGGCCCCAGGGTGACGGCATCGGGGACGTGAAGGGTACCGGCGCCAAGCCGGACGTAGCCATAGCCGACCGTCGTTCCCTTCCTTACAAACCAGAGTGGAACCGCCCGCTCCTCGCTCAGCCAGTATGCGTGATCCATGGGCCGCTCACGCCCACCAATCTCGGCATCCCAGCGCGGGAGTTCGGGGTCGTCCGGCTCTCCCGCGCGCACCTCAAGCGAGGATGACAAGCTGATCCTGGGGCTGAAGCCCAGCAGATACAACAGCGGCCAGCGTGGGCGCAGGCCCGCCCGTACATACAGGGCTACCGCGCGCGGGTCGCTCGAACTGTCGGTGCAGAAGAGCAGCCCAGCCGGCGGACGCAGGGCCGCGAGCAGGGCTCGGCCAAGACCGGAGGACTGCACGGTGGGAGCGACAAACAGACTGGATAGGAAGGCAATCCGCCCACGGGTGGTGGTGGAAGCATAACCCTGAACCTGTCCGGCGGGCTCGGCCACCAGCATGCGCCCGTGGCGAAACTCATGCCGGATGTCCGCGAAAAAGCCGGGATTGGCGGGAGGCGACCGGTCATCCCGGACCGCGGTCTCGTACGCGATGTCGTAGATCCGAGGTAGATCGGAGGCTCGCGCCTCGCGGACCAGGGGGCTCATGGTGGCGGCCCCGCCCCGCTCGGTCACGGGTTCGCTTCTCATGAGTTCATGCTCTTGGCAATCGGACGGATCGGTCGGATTGGACCGATCCGTCCGATTTCCCTGGCCCATCCTCGCTCATCCCGTTCCCCTGTATTTTCGGCCACCGCGCCGGATCAGGTGGCTCCAACCGTGAAGGCGGTAGTGGCGGCCACCGTGCCGTTCACCACAAGTTGCACCTTGTATGTGCCATTGGGGAAGGGACCGCCATTGTCGAGTTCCGACATGTGGTCATTGGCCACGTTCACGAACTTGTGCACCTGGCCGGTGAAATAGGCGGCGCCCGTATGGTCACGCACCACAATCTGGTACGTGCTCACCTTGGGGATGGCGCCTGAGTAGACAAAATAGATCCCCACCAAGCTGGCGCCGGCGGGCAGCCTGGTCGTCCTGGCGGGCGGCGCGTAGTTCCCCTTGGCTCCCCAGGCGTTATAGGCGGCCGAGGTGGTGGAGTAGAGATGGGTGATCACCACGGCCCCGGGCGGATTGCCGACCGTGAAGGGTGTGTTCGCCACGACGCGGCCGGCGATCAAGAGATCAACCTTGTAGACACCAGGACTGAATGGCTCGCCGTAATTCATGCTGAGCATGAAGCCGCCCGATTCCCCGACCAGATTATGGACCTTGCTGGGAAAATAGGCTTTGCCCAGATAGTCGCGGATGATCACCTGGAAGGTGGTCGAATGCGCGGTGGCGCCCTGATAGCGAAAATAGAAAGTAACAACCTGCGTCCCCTTGGCGAAACGACTGACAGGGACTGGTGGGGGAGCGGAATTAGTGCCCGGCCAGGCATTGTATTGGGCAAGGGTGGTTGAATAAAACGAGGCCACCGTGGTCCCGACGGTCTGATGCCGCAGGCTGCCGATCAGGGCCACGGCTTCCTGTTGGGCCGTATTGGCGGGAATGGCGAAAAACACCCCCTGCACCGGTTCTTGCCCGCTGCCGCTCTGGCTGGGCAATTGATCGATGGAAAGAGTGTTGACCCCCACCACGTCACCGGTTAAGTCCAGGAGCGGCCCCCCACTATTGCCGTGGTTTATCGTGCTTTGGTGTTGGATCCAGGCCGGGCCAAAGCCGTCCGCCAGGTCGCGGTGGAGCGCCGAGATGATCCCCTCGGTCACCGAAGGAGGGCCGCCCAACTGGAAGGCAAGCCCATAGCCGATACTGGCCACCGTCTCTCCTACCTGGAGGCGCTCGGAATCGCCCCAGGCGAGGGGGCGGAGAGTGGTCGGTTGCAGCTTGACCACCGCTAGATCGGCGGGGGTTCCGGTCTTTCCCGGATCCTCGGCAATGGCCAGGACGTGGTACTTCACGCGGCCATCGGGAGTGGTGACGGTCATGTTCCCGGGAGTTCCACCTTCGGCCACGTGCTTATTGGTCAGGACATAGGTGCCCGTGGCATCGTTCCGAATCACGAAGCCGGTGCCTCGCGACTCGGTACTGCTGGTGTTCACATCCATGAGGAGGACGCTGCCTTCAACGCAAGTCACCACTTGTTGCAGACTGCTCGCGTTGCAGTGGGTCACGGGGAGCGCGGTAAGGGTTCGCGCGTGGGCCCGCCCCTGGCCTACCGCCGCCAAGGAATTGATCAAGCCGACCAGCAGCCAAACACGCCAAAGGCGCCAATCGCCGCTCCGCCCACTGTTCACAATGCATGCCTCCCACGGACTACCAGCGCGGCGCCGAACCGCCTGACACCTCTGCTGACACTAGGTATATCGGCAGCGACATCCGGAAACTAGAGAGCAAGCACTACTCTAACACAAGAAATGGGCCGTGGTCGATCCCCCTGAAAGGATCGGCCACGGCCCATTTCCTGGGACCGGAGAAGACGGCTGTACTTTACTTGCCGCCCGCGGCGGCGTATCGCCGCTCCACCTCGGCCCAGTTGATCGTGTTGAACCATGCCTCGATATATTTCGGGCGAAGGTTCTGATACTTCAGATAGTAGGCATGCTCCCACACGTCGACCCCGAGAATGGGGGTCCGGCCCTCCATGAGCGGGCTATCCTGGTTCGCGGTGGATTCGATCTTCAAGGCGCCACTGCCGTCCACGCTCAACCACGCCCAACCACTGCCAAAACGACCGGCGCCCGCCTTGGCGATTTGCTCCTTAAACGCATCGAAGCTCCCAAACGCGCGATTGATGGCGCTGCCGACGGTCCCGCTGGGCGCGCCGCCACCGTTGGGGGTCATGACCTTCCAGAACAGCGAGTGATTGGCATGGCCGCCACCGTTGTTCCGGACCGCTGTCCGAATATCCTCGGGTACCCGGCTGAGGTTGGAGATCAACTCCTCCACGCTCAGGGCCGCCAGATCTGGATGATTGGCAAGAGCCGAGTTTACGTTCGTCACGTAGGTTTGGTGGTGTTTGTCATGATGGAAGTGCATGGTGGCCTCATCAATATGAGGCTCCAGGGCGGTGTAGTCATACGGGAGGGCGGGAAGTTCGTAGGCCATCGGTTCAACGCTCCTTCGCAAAACGGATCCAGCACACCAAGTCACTCTTGAGTATACCGCCTTGGAGCAAAAGGCTCTCCATTTCCTTGCCGGGTCGCGACTCTCTTGGCCGATGGCGCATCGGAGGCCACGTCTTTAGGCACATTTTACCATTTTGAGGGATCGCAATACTCAAATGGGGTCTATCCAAGCAGGAAGATTGTTCGTATACTGTAGCCGGTAGTCGCGTCTCCTCTGGGGCGGGCTATGCCTCGTACTGATGATTCCATGGTAGACCGAACATCGGCGTGCCTGAAGGCTGTTGCCTGGAGGCCGACGGGTAGCCGCGGACCTGAGGGGTTGGGTTTATAAGGATGCGTTTGACCGTAAGTCCCAGCACGGTCCAAATCAGCCCCGGCGAACAGACGACACTTACCATCACGGCCCGCAATACGACAGCGATCATCGACCGGTATCATTTCTCGGTCGAGGACATCCCCGCGGACTGGTATTCGCTGAGTACGACCAACGTCTCGCTGTTCCCGGCGGCCGAGGAAACCCTCACGCTTTCCCTGCATCCGCCGACCGGCGTCACCACCAGCGCGGGCATCTACCCGGTTACCGTTCGCGCGACCTCGGAGGATGATCCGACCCAGATCACCAGCGCGATGTTCTCGATCACCGTGACGACGGTCGGAAAGATGAGCCTTGAGGTCTCGCCCCTGATGGCACAGGGACGGCACGCGACCTATAGGGCCACCTTTATGAACGGCTCCAATACACCACAGACCATGGTGATCGAAGCGCAT
This sequence comes from Chloroflexota bacterium, assembly GCA_025450375.1. The sequence continues at coordinate 1,007 of JANWHO010000196.1, read as the reverse complement.
GACGCCGAGGAGGCGCTGTCCTTCCGCATGCGTCCCGACGACGCGGTCGAGGTGCCCGCCGGCGGCCAGGCCACGGTGGAGGTGCGGGTGCGGCCGGAACGCCGGCATCTGATCGGTGACCCGCACAGCTATAGCTTCGAGTTGCGGGGCATGCTGGAGGAGCAACAGGGGTTGGCGCCTCCCGACCCGACGTTGACCCGCCAGGCACGTTTTACCTATGTGCCGAGGATCCGCGCTCTGGTGGTCCCGATGTGGCTCTGGAACTCTACCCGCTTGATAGCGGCGGTTCTGGCGGCCGTGGTGGTGCTTGGCTTTTCGTATGTTGGCATTAACCACATCGTCTCATCCAACCGAACGCCCCCAGTCAACGCGGCGCAACAGGTAGCGCAACTCTTATTGACCGTGAACGCGCCAAATGCCCAGTCCGGCCAGAGTTTGGCCCCACCGGCGCAGACCGCGGCGGCCCAACTGACTCAGATTGCCAAAACCAGCGGGTCCACCGGTAACACGGTCGCCGCGGCTGGGGCCGGCGGCGTGGGAGCCGGTGGCGCCGGCGCGGGCGGTGCTGGGGCTGGGGGTAGCGGAGCGGGAGCGGGCGGAGCGGGAGCGGGCGGCACGGGAAGCGCTGTCAAGGGCGTGGGCACGGCCGGGACATCCTCGACTCACGGCACGACCGCCGGCAACAACCAGGGCGGGGTCACCGGCAAGCCTCAGATCCTCCATTTCACGGTGACCCAGGTTGGTCCCAGTCTGATCGCCTCCTGGCAGATCCAGAACGCGGACAGCGTACAGTTAAATGGGCAAACCGTTGGGCCCAACGCCGCCCTCACCGTCCCTCCCGGCACGACCTTGCTGCTGTTGCAGGCATCCAATAGCCAGGGCACCATCCAACAAGTCTTGCCGGTGCAGGCGAATGCCTCCGCCCCCACGCCCTTGAATACCGATACGCCGGCCCCAACCGACACCCTGGCGCCCACCTTAACCCGTGCGCCCACCCTGACCCCCGT
>JANWHO010000195.1 GCA_025450375.1 Chloroflexota bacterium | reverse complement strand
GCGACGGCTACCATCAAGCTCCCTATCCCTATCCCCAAAGCGTGGTCTTCTTCCCCCTATACCCCGGCACGTTGCACCTGCTACTGGTGATCTGGCCGTGGTCGCGCGCCCTGGCGGCGGTTGTTCTGGCCAATTTCTGCTGCCTGGGCGCCTTCCTCGCGCTCTACAAGGTAGTGGAGATTGACTACGGACCAGAGCGCGCCAAGCGCGCCGTATGGCTGCTTGCCCTATTCCCAACCAGCCTATTTCTCTTCGCTGGGTATAGCGAGAGCCTCTTCCTGCTACTGTTCTTGCTGTGCTGCTACCTCGCGCGCCTCCATCACTGGTGGTGGGCCGGGCTGGCGGGCGGCCTGGCGACCGCGACCCGCTCGGTGGGCATCGTCGCGCTGCTGCCCTTCGCCGTTTCGTGGTACGAGGTCTATGGGACATCAATATGGCGACCTGCTACCCCCAGGCTTGGGGCTGCCCGTCGGAACGAATTAGCGAGTGAGCCGGGTAGCAGGTTGGCGGCGATTCAGGCCCTGGCCGCGGCCCTGCTGATCCCAGCGGGGATCGCCGGCTATGCGCTCTATCTCGGACTGCGATTCGGCAATCCCTTGCTCTTCAGCACCAGTGAAGTAGCGTGGCGTCGCGCTCTTACCCCACCCTGGCACACCGTACGTCTCGCCGTTTCGGCGCTGATCGCGCATCCGCCCGCGCCCAGCCTCGCCGGCCTGGTAGGCAGCCAGGATGCGCTGTTCTTGCTCGTCTTCCTGACCCTGAGTGTTCCCGCGACTTTCATCCTGACCCGTGCGCACGCGCTTCTCCTTTGGGGCGTCTTGCTGGTTGCCCTCTCTACCCCCGCGATCATCGGAAAGTACCCTGATCCCCTGGTCAGTCTGCCGCGGTATTTGCTCGCCGCCTTCCCCTTGTTCATCGTGCTGTCGGCCACCCCTCGCCGGACCGTAATCTGCGCCGCCTGTTTCCTCAGCCTCCTGGTCCTCAATACCAGCGTGTTCGTGAGCGGGGGCTGGGTGGCCTAAAGTGGGGTACGTCTCTCATTTTATGGGTGCGGGCGAACTCCAGGGACCGCGAATCAGGTTGGCGTCCTTGCCTCGAAGGTGATGCGCACCCGTAAAGCGCATCAATTTGGCGGGGAAGCCGGAAGCGATGCTACACTTCCCTATAGATTGGACAAGAAGTGACAACAGAATCCAACCCCAGCCCGACCCCACCGGCCAGCCTGCCACGCCCATCCGAACGCGCCCCAAGCCCCTACCGATTGCTGATTAGCGACATTGATGGTACCCTCCTCGATTCCACGGGCTCCCTTCGCGCCACGACCATCGCGGCCACCCAGAGAGCGCGCGCGGCGGGGATTGTGGTCACGCTGGCCACTGGGCGCCGATTCGCCACCACGGTCGACATTCTGACCGAACTTGGTCTCCTTCCAGGAGATGCCGAAGCTTCCGCCCATCCCCTCCCGACTATCGTGTGTCTGCCGCCGATCGTCCTCCAGGGCGGCGCGGTGGTAGCCAGCACCGATGGCACCACCGTGTTCTATCGGAACCCGCTGGCCCGTGACCAGGCCATGCTCGCCGCCCGCATCTTGATCGATATGGGCTTGCAACCGATCGTGTACGATGACCGAGTTCATGAGCAACGGCTCTTCACGGGGCCGGATAGCTTCGATAACGCGGCTACCGCCCAATACCTATCCCGGCACCGGCACACGGTGGAGCGGAGGCCGTATGAAAGCTGGGATCTGACGGACGACCCATTGCAACTGGCGGTGATCGGACCCCGTGAACCGCTGCATCAAGCGGCGGCACGGCTTATCTCCCCTGGCTGCCGGGTGATTATTTCCGAGAGCGCGGCCCTGGATGCCCATTTCATGGAGGTCTTTCACCAACTGTGCGACAAGGCATCCGCCGCCCTGCACGTGGCGAATCTTCTGGGGTTTGGCTTGGCGGAAACCGTGTGCATCGGTGACAACTGGAACGACGTGGAGATGATGGCCCGCGCCGGCTGCGGAATTGCGGTCGCCAATGCCCCAAAGGATGTCTTGCCGTTTGCCCGCCGCCTCACGGTCAGTAACGACGAGGATGCGGTGCAAGTGGTGCTGGATCAGCTACTGGCTGGGGAGGAACCGGGAATCCCAAATCCTCACTATGATCCGGCCCATTTCGATCGCTATCTCGCTGCCGCCGGGGCCCATGCATCATGAGGGCCAACTAGCCAAAAACGGGTCGTCCACGCCCGGCCTCAGCCGTCGACCCTGCCATCCGGCCTCAGCCGGAGGCCATCGTCCTCCCAGCCGACCTCAGTCGGCGGTTGGCTCGGGCTCAAGAAAAAGCCACCACCACCTCGAGGAGGCCAAACTGGAGCGCGTCGCCCTCGGCAAGCGGCGAGGGCTGACGGGGCGCTAACTCAGTCCAGGTCTTTTGCCCCTGATGGCGCAATCTGGTGCCGTTCGTACTCTCCAGGTCGATAATGGCCCAGCCGGTTGGTTCTCGGCGCAATTCGGCATGGCGTCGGGAAACCCCTAGATATTCCGCCTCGCCTGCATCGCAGGCCCGAGACACATCAAGATACGCGCTTTTGTCATCCGCGACTCGCGGTGAATCCAGCCCACGGCCGATCGTGGCTGAATCGACCTCGCAGCGAAACAAGGTGCCGGTCCGGGTCTCAATCAACGAGACGGCGCGAGGCACCTGCCTGGCGGGAAGCACGGGTACGGATGAATGCGGCCGTAAATACGGTTCGGCCGGCGGCGGTCCCACCGGACCCAGGTGTGGCATCGGGACCGTGATTCCCTGATCGGGCCGCGGGGCCGCCGATTGGACCGCGGCAACCGCCCAAGCCCTTTGGGCCATGTCGGTTCCCCCTTGCAACTCGCCCAACGTCTGATCGAGCTGGCTCTCGGCCTGGTCAAAGTCCCCATCCCGGATGCTCGCCGCCGCCCCACCCAAACGCACGTCCTGCGCCGCCAGTGTGCTGGCCAGGCTCCGCACGGCTTCTTGCCAGGCCGCGTCGTCGTATCCGGGGCCGCGCCGCAAACCCATGTCGGCCAGCATCTGGCGGCCGAGTGAAAAGCGTCTCCGTGCTTCCTGAAGTTTCGCCCCGGTCTCAGCCTCGCGCCGAGCTCGCCTGGCCGCTTCCTCGGCCGCGCGGGTTCGCTGTAGGTGGTCGGCAGTCGCTTGTTTCGCGGCGGCCACCCTTTGACCCAATATCAAATACGGGGCGAAAAGCGAATCGTACGAGCGCGCTTGGTCCAGCAATCGACGCGCCTCACCCCACCGCTGGGGTTGCCCCATGTCCGGAACGGTCGCGAGAAACTGGCGGGCGTGCAAGACCAGGGCCGGTAAGCGCGAAGCCATCGTAGGTGCTTCGGGGAGACCCAGCTGAAGGGCGGCGGCCACGCTGGATTCAGCCAGCGCGATATTCCGATCAATCTGCAAAAGTGCGTCGGTTAGCGCCTGTTGGCCACGGCTGAATGGATCGTTCATGGGAGATGATTAGCGATTGAACCCCGCATAATTGGGAGCTTCCTTGGTGATCACTACTCCGTGTGGGTGACTCTCACGGAGTCCGGCGTTCGTAATACGCACAAAAGATTTGGTCTGCAATTCGCGAATAGTAGCCGCTCCAGTATAGCCCATCCCGCTCCGTAAGCCGCCGAGCACCTGGTACAGTACCGCCTGGAGGGAGCCCTTGAAAGCCACCCGCCCTTCGATCCCTTCCGGGACCAACTTGGCCACCTGATCCACGTCTTCTTGATGATAGCGATCGGCGGCCAAACGCGCCCGCATGGCGCCAATTGACCCCATTCCCCTATACTCCTTGAAGCGCTCTCCATTATAGAGAATGACCTCTCCGGGGCTCTCCTCGGTCCCGGCCAACATGCTTCCCAGCATGACGGATGACGCCCCAGCGGCCAGCGCCTTGACCACGTCCCCGGAGAACTTAACCCCGCCATCGGCAATCACCGGGATGTCCAGGGCCGCCGCCGCCTCCGCGCATTCGGCAATGGCGGTAATCTGAGGCATACCGACCCCAGACACCACGCGAGTCGTACAAATGGAACCCGCGCCCACTCCTACCTTGATCGCGTCCGCCCCTGCCTGGATCAAGGCTCTGGTCGCGGCGGCCGTGACCACGTTTCCCGCCACGAGCTGTACGTCGGGGAAGCGCTCCCTCAGACCCGAGGTGGCGCGCACCACTTCAATCGAGTGGCCGTGCGCGGTGTCGAGCACCAACACATCCACCCCAGCCGCCACCAGGGCCGCCGCCCGCGTGAACACGTCCTGGGTGCCGAGCGCGGCGCCCACCAGTAGGCGGCCCTGGCTGTCCTTCGCCGCGATGGGGAACTGCCGGCGCTTCGAGATGTCCTTCACCGTGATCAATCCGCGCAGCTGCCCTTCTTCATCAACGATAGGCAGCTTCTCGATCTTATGTCGATGCAGAACCCGCTCCGCCTGGTCAAGCGTGGTTCCTATAGAGGCGGTGATCAGCCGCTCGGCGGTCATGACCTCGGCAATTGGCCGCTGGAAATCGGTCTCGAATAGCAGGTCGCGATTGGTGATGATGCCGACCAATCTTCCGTGCGCGTCGGTAATCGGTATTCCGGAAATATGGTACCGAGCCATCATTTCGGAGGCATCGGCCAGTGATCGGTCGGGAGTCAGGGTGATGGGGCGGCTAATCATTCCATTTTCGCTCCGCTTCACCAGATCCACCTCGGCCGCCTGCGCGTCGATTTCCATGTTCCTGTGTATAATCCCGATGCCGCCCTGTCGGGCCATGGCGATCGCCAGTTCTCCCTCGGTCACCGTGTCCATGGCGGCACTCACCAAAGGCACATTCAGGCTCAGGGAGCGCGTGAAGCGCGTGCGGACGTCCACCTCCCGCGGCAACACCGCGGAAGCAGCGGGAACCAGCAGCACGTCGTCAAAGGTTAGAGCGTCCCCTTGCACATTAAGCCCCATCAATGCCAACCCTTTCCGATCCTCGCCGGCGCACCGCCCGCTTCATTGTCGCATTGCCTCGGAACTCGGGCAAGACGGACTCCTCTAGTGACCTACCGGCTCTCCTATTGACGCGCGGACGGACTGCGCATACAGTGCTTGCAGGGTTTCTTGCGGCAAGCTTGCGTCGCGGTGGAAGGAGAGGCGAATGCTGTCCAAGCCCTTCAGTGGGTTGTCGCGCGGCGCTTTGGTCGTCGTGCTGGTGATTTTGGTAGCTCTGGAGTGCGCGGGAGCAGCGGGCCTCTATCTGGGAAATCGCACCGCGAGCGCCAGTTCGGGTTCGCTGGGAACGGCCACGCCTGATCCCGGAGCACCGGCGACGGCCGCCCCTAATCCCACCGCGTACAATGGTCCGCCTATTCTGACGGTCCAGAACTTCCCTCGAACCGTAATTGCCGGACATTATGAAACCTTCTCGGTGCGCTTGCGGGGGCTGGCGCATATTTTACTGACCTATAAGATCGGTTACCCGGACGGCACCTCGGATGCCGTTAAGGTCTTGACCGACGGCACCGGATACTCGAAGCATGCCTTCCTGATCAATTACAACCTCGGGACCAGCCACCGAGCCCCGATCACTATTGGCGTCTCTTATTCTCAAAAGCTGCAAGCCTACACACGCTTCGCGGTGCAGGCGCCGGACCCGACCAAGACCACGAAACCCTGACCAGTCCCTATACCTGCTCGAAATGGGCTACATCCAGAACAAAGATCGTGGCTCCGCCTAGCTGGACATCCACCGGATTGGGCATGTAGAACTCGCCCGGCTCCATCATCGGCGGCAGCGGATTGATGTATTGGGTGCGGGTTCGGCAACTGCGGCGAACTACCGCGATCACGTCTCCTACCTTCTCGTCCGGAGCCCCCACGAGGATGGTCGCGTTTCCCTGGCGCAAGAAGCCCCCATGTGACTGATAGCGGGTACTCCGATAGCCCTCCTTGGTCAACGCGGTGACCAAACCACCGGCATCCTCGTTCTGCACGATGCAAAACAGCATTTTCACCTCAGGCGCCCTCCCTTGCCTAGCTGCTCCGCGCCCTATAATGGCGGGGCCCGGCGATCCCCGCCGGAAGGCCCGCTATCAGCGCGTCTCGCACGTGATCACGTGTCATACTAGCATCAATCACGCGCCAGCGGCGCGGTTCGGCGCGTGCAAGCCACAAAAATCCATCACGCACCCGATGATGGAAGTCCAACTGGCGGGCGTCCATCCCGTTCCACGCCCCATCCTCCGCCCGTCGGCGCAGTCCTACTTCCGCCGGCACATCAAGCAAGAACGTGAGGTCCGGAGTTATGCCGCCCGTGGCCAGGCCGTTTACCGCGCGGACGGCATCCAGCGGCAGCCCATCGCCGAAGCCTTGATAGGCGAGAGTGGAGTCGGTATGGCGGTCACAGATCACGATCCGCCCTGCTTCCAGGGCCGGGCGAATCACCCCCTGGACCAGCTCGGTTCGCGAGGCCGAGAAAAGGAAAAGGGAAGCCAGGGGCGATGGCGCCTCCGCCGCCAAAACCAGTGCCCTCACCCTCTCTCCGAGCGCCGTGCCTCCAGGTTCGCGGGTCATGGTCACCGCGTGGCCACGCTCGGCCAACCAGGCGCCCAACCAGCCCGCGCTCTCCGACTTACCGCCTCCCTCGGG
>JANWHO010000194.1 GCA_025450375.1 Chloroflexota bacterium | reverse complement strand
CGCGCGCTCGTCCGGGCAATCGCCGCCAGGTGCTCGTCGGAGAGGCCGAACGCCTCGCGGATTAGCGCGTACTCCCCGCCGCAGGTGACCCCGAAGTCCACCGGATCATCGGCATTGAGGGTGATCGGCACTCCCGCCTCAAGCATCCGCCGCAATGGATGCTCCTCGATCCGCGGCGCCACCCCGAGCCGGAGGTTCGAGGTCGGGCACACATCGCAGGTTACGTACTCCTCGGCCAGCCGGGCCAGAACCCGTTCGTCCTCGACGGCCCGCACCCCATGGGCGATCCGATCGGGACGCAGAATGTCCAGGGCGGTGGCCACGCTGGCCGCCCCCATTGATTCACCGGCATGGGGTACCACCAATAGTCCGGCGGCGCGGGCGATGGCGCAGGCGTGCGCGAAGGGCTCCGACCCGGCCCGTTCCTCGTCGCCCCCGAAGCCGAAAGCGACCACCCCGTCCCCGGCATGGCGGGCGGCGAAGCGAGCCAGCTCCTCTATCTCTTCCGGTGTGTCCCCGTGGCGGCTAAAGCCCAGCATGATCCCCACTTCCACCCCATGCGCCGCGCCCGCCTGGTCGAACGCCTCGCGTATCAGCCGGAACACCTTGTCGATGCTGCCGAGTCGGGGCGCGAAACGATGGAGCACGATCATTGGTTCGGCATACAGAACTCCGTCGCGGGCCTCGTCTTCGACCAGCTCCGTGCATATCCGTTGGAGATCGGCGACGCTGCCGATGCATTGGTTGATTGGTGGACGCGCCAGGAACTCGGGCAAATTACTGAATTCGTGAAAGCCCGCAAGCGAGAGCCCGGTCCGCCCGGCAAGCTCGATCAGTGTGCTGGGGCGGATGGTGCGGGGAAAATGGAGATGCAGGTGCGCCTTGGGCAACGCGCGCATCCGCTCGTCCGTGACCGCTCCGCTTGTATCGATCGTGGTCTCACCGCCTATGCCGCGACATACTGAAGCAATAGATCGAGAGTATCCTCGAAATGATACTGGTACTTTAGGTCCGCGGTATGTTCTCTCTTGCCATCACATGGGTGATGGATGCTTGCTTCCGATTGGAGATTATCATGCGTACTCGCCCTCTTGGCTCTACCGGCCTCCAGGTATCCGCGATTGGTTTGGGCTGCATGGGCATGTCCGATCTTTACGGCCCAGCGGACGAGGCCGAGAGCGTCGCCACGATCCATGCCGCGCTCGATGCGGGAATCACTCTGCTCGACACCGGTGACTTCTATGGCATGGGCGCCAATGAAATGCTCTTGCATAAAGCCTTACGGGGCCGCGCTCGCGAGCAGTTCGTGCTGAGCGTCAAATTCGGGGCGATGCGCGATCCCGATGGCCAGTGGGTCGGCTACGACGCGCGTCCCGCCGCCGTAAAGACCTTTCTCGCCTACACTCTACGCCGGCTCGGCACGGAGTATGTCGACATCTATCGGCCCGCGCGCGTCGATCCGGCGGTCCCGATCGAGGAAACGGTCGGGGCCATCGCGGACATGATTGAGGCCGGCTATGTCCGGCAGGTCGGTCTCTCGGAGGCCGGGGCTGAGACCCTGCGCCGGGCCCATGCCGTGCATCCAATCGCCGACCTCCAGATCGAATACTCGCTGCTCTCGCGTGGGATCGAGGCCGAGATCCTACCGGCCTGCCGCCAACTCGGGGTCGGCGTGACTGCCTACGGCGTCCTCACACGCGGCCTGCTCAGCGGCCACTGGTCGAGGGAACGCGCCGGAGCGCCGCACGATTTCCGTAGCCGGAGTCCCCGCTTTAGCGGCGAGAACCTCGATCGCAACCTCGCGCTTGTCGAAGCGCTGCGCGCGATCGCCGAGGCCCGAGGCGCAACGGTGGCGCAGGTCGCCATTGGCTGGGTTCTGTCCCGCGGTACGGACATCGTGCCGCTGATCGGGGCGCGCCGGCGTGATCGGCTCAGTGAGTCTCTGGCGGCACTCGACCTCGACCTGACCGCGGACGACCTGGCGCGCATCGAGCGGGCGGTGCCGGCCGGCGCCGCCGCGGGTGACCGCTATGACGCGCGCCAGATGGCGATGCTTGACAGTGAGCGCGGTCGGAGCGCCGCGTCATAGCCGCCTGGAAACCCGTGCTCCGGTTTCGCGGCCGCCCCAATAACTCGATATGCCGCCTCACCCCGCGTAGTACCCCGTATCCGTGGTACCATGGAAGTCCCACGGATGTGTCGCGGATAGTCGCAACGAGCTTTGCACGGCGCTGGATTTCCCCTTGCCGCCACCCCCGCCTCGGAAATCGTGGAGGAGGAAATCGCCTGATGAATGACAAGCCTGTCCCGTTGACCGCCGAGGGGCGCGCTCAGATGGAAGCCGAGTATGAGCATTTGGTGAAGGTGCGTCGGATCGAGATCGCGGCCCAAATCGGAGCCGCCGCCGACGACGGAGACCTCTCGGAAAACGCCGCCTACGATCATGCCAAGGAGGAGCAGGCGCTGCTGGAGGGCCGGATCGCGGCTCTGGAGCACTTCCGCCGCCACGCGGTCCTGATCCAAAGCCCTTCCGGCGGTTTGGTGCAACTGGGAGCCAGGGTCACGATCAATCAGGATGGCGACCAGGATATTTATACGATTGTCGGCCCCCTGGAGGCGGCGCCCAACCAGGGCCGGATCTCCCACGAATCCCCCATGGGCCGGGCCTTGCTGAACCACAAGGCGGGCGACCATGTCGATGTCCATGCTCCGGCCGGGATGCGCACGGTCCACATCGTGGCGATCGATTAGCCACTAGCGACGGATCGGATCGATCGGACCGATCCGTCTTTTCAAGAGACGAGCCCATCTTCGGCCCCCTCCGCTCGGATCAGGCGGCCGCCACGGTCGCCTGGGCCGTCCGGCTATCGGCCCAGCTTGCGAGGTCCGCCGCCGTCATGGTCCGGCCCAGGTGGTAGCCCTGGATGATGTCGCAGCCGAGCGCGGTCAGCGCATCCCAGTTGGCCTGGGTCTCTACCCCCTCCGCCACAACCTGGATGCCCAGCGCGTGGGCCAGGGTGATTACCGAGCGCACGATGGCCGTATTCTTGGCTGACTCGGCATCCATGCCCATCCCAAGGATAAAGGTGCGGTCTATCTTGATCTCATGTACCGGAAGATCCTTGAGGTACCCGAGGCTGGAGTAGCCGGTGCCGAAGTCATCAATGGCAATCCGCACCCCCAGGGCCGCCAGATCCTCGAGCACCCGGCGTGCCTGGACCGGATCAACCATCAAAGCGCTCTCCGTGACCTCTAGGGTAAGATGCTCGGGCGCCAGATCCGCGTCCGCCAGGAGGGCGGCGATCGTGATCGGCAGGTCGCCATCCCGGAGAGATTGCGTGGAGAGGTTCACGGCGACGGGAAGGGGTCGTCCATCGGCCTGCCAGATCTGGGCTTGGCGGACGGCGGTATCCAGTACCCATCGGGTAAGGGGAGCGATCACGCCCATTTGCTCGGCCAGCGGGATGAAGGCATCCGGCGCTATCATGCCGCGCGTGGGGTGCCGCCAGCGCACCAGCGCCTCGACCCCGCACGGGTCGCCCGACACAGCGTGGGCCTTGGGCTGGTAATAGAGCTCAAGCTGTCCTTCGGCCGCGAGCGCCTGACGCAAATCGGTCATCAGGGCCAACCGGCCCGCGCTATGCGCGTCCTCGGCGGGCGCGTAGATCGCGGCGCCGCGCTGGGTGCGCTTGGCCGAATACATCGCCACGTCGGCATGGCGCAAGAGGGTGGTGGCATCGGTGCCATGATCCGGGCGACAGGCGACGCCGATGCTCGCCTCGATGTGTAGCGCCTGGCCATCGAGCATGTAGGGGTGGCCAAGGGCCACCAGAACTCGCCGGGCGCCGGCCATGGCGCCGTTCCGGTCACACTCGGGAAGGAGAATGGCGAATTCATCCCCACCGAGCCGGGCCACGGTGGCCGGTTCGGGGAGCGCCTCCACCAGCCGAGCGCTGACCTCGGCCAGGACCCGATCACCCGCCGCGTGCCCCAGGGTATCGTTGATTTCCTTGAAGTGATCGAGATCAAGGAGGAGCAGAGTGACGGGGACGTCATCCCTGGAGGCCCCCTGAAGACACTGCTCCAGCCGGTCTCGCAGCAGGGTTCGATTCGGCAGATCGGTGAGGGCATCGTGAGCGGCCTGATGGACCAACGCCTCCTCCGCCTGCAAGCGTTCGATAAACCCGCCTAACTGCCGGCCCAGGGTGGCCATGGCCTCCAGCAGCGTATCGTCACGAGGCTGAGTCCGTAGGCTGAAGAGCTCCATGACCCCCTGGATTCGCCCGGCGGCCACGATGGGAAACCAGAGCGCCCCATGATATCCGCGCGCCTTGGCCGAGGCGGCTCGGGGGGATCGGATGTCCTGGGCCAGATCATCCGACCAATCAAGCGTTCCAGTTGTCCAGACCTGGCCCAGGATCCCTACCCCAGGGGAAACCGCGCCCTCGGCGCTAAAGGCATCGAACCCGGCCGCATCCGCGCTGGAGCAGCACCAGGCCGTATGGCGTCGCAGCGCCTCGTGGACCGGATCGACCTCCCAGAAAGCGCCCGCGTGCCAGTCCAGATGCTCGCAGAGGATCCGCAGCAGAGTGCTTACGGCGCCGTCGAGGGTGGTGGCCTCGGTCAGAACCCGCGTGGAGGCATATTGGAGGGCCAGGCGGGCTTCACTGGCGCGCAGGGTCTCGACCGCGCGGGCCCGCTCCACGGCCACCCCCAGTTGATGAGCCAACGGGAGCAAGGGTCCGGCATCCATCGCCGCGATGGGGCGTCCGGTAATCAGATTATCCACCGAAATCATGCCCACCACGGCCTGCCCGGCGCGCAAGGCCACCACCAGGTTATCCCTGGGACTGCCGTCGAAGAGATAGAGCAGATCCGGGGGACAATCGGCGGTGGCATCCGCCGTGTAGTAGGATTCCGCCCCTTCCAGCACCGCCGCCACTCCGGGGAACCGCCAGATCGGATTGTCGGGCCCGAGTTGGAGTTCACGAGCCTGGGGCCGGAACTTATTCCCCAGGGCGTCGGTACCAATCCAATCCTCGAAGGTGCCCGCGACCTGATCGAACAGCTCAATGCCGATGCGGTCGTAGCCAAGGCCATCGTGAATCCCGTCATAGGCGATATCGAGGGCTTCATCCAGGGTGCGGGCGGCATTGATCCGCCGCGTGACATCTTGCAGCCACTCCAGATCAGCGACCCGTCGGGCGAGATGCGCGCTTTGGGCCGCGTACGCCCGATCAAGACGGTGATAGAGGCGACGGTTCTCCAGGAGGACGAGGCCCTGCCGGCAAAGGACCAACCCGCTCAAGATGATCGCGGCGACCATGGCGCCGCCCAGCGCCAGGTTGGAGTCTCGATTCAGATGGAGATAAAGGGCGAGGGCGGCGAGGAGGGCCGCCAGGCCGTAGGGCGCCAACTCCCGCCAGTACGTGGGATTGACCGGCTCATGGGGCGCCGGGCCAGTGGAGGCGCCGCCAGAGCCGTGTGACCGTGTGAATGCCATGCTGATCCACCGCACCAAGGCGCCTCCTTCCCGCTGGCTCGGACTTCCAGATAGATGGACCGATCATCAGCCGGGGCACCCGGCCGCACAATCCCCTGTTCGGTCTATCCCGGATGGCGGCATCACCAGAGAGAGCGCCCTCCGGCATAGGCCAAATTGCCCCGGCAAGCGAGAAGGGCCGCGCGGGGCTCCGCCGAATGTCCCGCCGCCTCGAGGCGGCCGGTTAGCGGGAAGCAACGGCATACTGTGAAGGAGCACCATTCGCTTCGCGACGCACCCTCGAGCATTTTTGCCGCCGCTTCCACCGTCATCAAGAGGAATGTCCCATGGCCCTGCCGATTTCGGTTCTTGATCTCTCGCCCGTCTCCTCCGGTTCGACCAGCCCCGAGGCTCTGCGGAACACTATTGATCTGGCGCGGCTGGCTGACCGCCTTGGCTACACTCGCTTCTGGCTGGCCGAGCATCACAACATGCCCGGCGTAGCCAGCTCGGCCCCTGAAATCCTGATTGGGCATGTGGCGAGCGCCACCACGCGCATCCGCGTTGGCTCGGGCGGCATCATGCTCCCCAATCATACGCCCTTGAAGGTAGTGGAGACCTTCCGCGTCCTGGAAGCCCTGCATCCGGACCGGATCGACCTGGGAATCGGACGCGCCCCCGGCACCGACCAGGTAACCGCTCTCGCGCTCCGCCGTTCGCCCAAGGCTCTTGGGGCCGGGGATTTCCCGGCGCAACTGGCGGAGGTGCTGGCCTTCTCGCGGAACCAGTTCCCCGACGGTCATCTCTTCCAGACCGTCACCGCCGTTCCCAACGATGTGTCGCTGCCGCCCATCTGGCTGCTTGGCTCCAGTGATTACAGCGCGCTGATGGCCGCCGAGCAGGGGATGGGCTTCGCCTTCGCTCATCACATCAGCCCCGAGTACGCGGTGCCGGCCATGCGCGCCTACCGCGAACACTTCAAGCCATCCTCTCACCTCCCGGCCCCGCGGACCATCCTCACGGTCTCGGTTGTATGCGCGGGTACCGACGCCGAGGCCGAGGAGTTGGGATCGTCGATGGACCTGGCCTTTCTCCGCCTCCGGAGTGGCCGCCCCGGCCTGCTCCCCAGCCCAGCCGAGGCCCGTGCCTATCCCTACACGGCGGCGGAGCGGGCTCAGATTCAGGCATACCAGTCGCACCGCACGGTGGGTAGCTCGGAGACGGTAGAGAGGCGGCTGCGGGCGCTCATCGATCACACGCGCGCCGACGAGTTGATGGTTATGACCATGATCCATCGGCACCAGGATCGACTACGGTCCTATGAACTGCTGGCCGAACGGTTTGGTTTGACGCGGAGTTGATGGCGCCGGGCGGTCGACCAGATCTGCTGGGCACTCCGCCACGGCGCATGAAGGGCCGCCGGGATAGCGGGAGAACCGGCTATCCCGGTGTCCCTGCTCGAATCAGACCGCGCTGGAGGCCGCCCAGAGGTTAATTTTCCCCTCGGCCGCGTAGCGATCAATCTCGATCAGCTCCTCCTGGCTAAACTCCCGCTTCTCCAGCGCGCCCAGGCTATCCTCCAGTTGCGCCACGCTGCTCACCCCAATCAGGGTCGAGGTGACTCTGGGGTCACGGAGGGTCCAGGCCAGGGCCATCTGGGCCAGCGACTGGCCGCGCCGATCCGCGATCGCCTTCAGGCCCCGGATCCGCGCCAGATTCTCCTCGGTCAGCAGCTTGGGGGACAACGACGTATTCTCGCTGGCTCTGGATCCCTGGGGGATGCCGGAGAGATACTTGTCGCTCAGCATGCCCTGGGCCAGGGGCGAGAACACGATACAGCCCGCGCCCACGTCCTCCAGGGCGTCCAGCAAATCCTCCTCGATCCAGCGGTTCAGCAAGGAGTAGGACGGCTGGTGGATCAGCAGCGGCGTCCCCAGGGCACGCAAGATCGCGGCTGCCTCCCGCGTCTTGGCTCCGGAGTAGGAGGAAATGCCCGCGTAGAGGGCCTTGCCGGCCCGCACCGCCGCGTCAAGGGCGCCCATCGTCTCCTCGAGCGGTGTTTCGGGATCGAAGCGATGGGAGTAGAAGATATCGACGTACTCCAGGCCCATCCGCTTGAGCGACTGATCCAGACTGGCGGTCAGATACTTCCGCGAGCCCCATTCCCCGTACGGTCCCGGCCACATGTCGTACCCGGCCTTGGTGGAGATCACCAGTTCATCACGGTAGGGCCGGAGATCCGAGGCGAAAATGCGGCCAAAGTTCTCCTCGGCCGAGCCATAGGGCGGTCCATAGTTGTTTGCCAGGTCGAAGTGGGTCACCCCCAGATCGAAGGCGCGGCGCAGGATGGCGCGCTGGCTGTCCAGCGCGCGGTCGTGGCCAAAATTGTGCCAGAGACCGAGGGAGATCGCGGGCAACCGCAATCCACTCCGGCCGCAGCGTTGATAGGTCATGTTGGCGTAGCGATCTGGCGCGGGCTGATAGGTCATGCTCACCCTCCTCAAAGTCTAGGGATTCCGGCCGTGTCCCATGCCATGCATGCGACCCTAGTAGGGTATCTGGTTGCCGCGCCGAGGGTGACGGCCCGGCGCGAGTACGCGCCGTGGGAATCTTCTCGGGACAAGGAACAGACCGCGCCATCCTAGAGCCGGCGCGGTACCTTGAATAACCTGTAATGTCCAATAATTGCATTCTTCAGGAGACGAGCCCGGTCGTCCGGCCTTGCGACCCGCGCGGCGGAGCGGCCTGCGGCCTGCTATCCTGTGCGAGGATCCACCAGTGGATGGACGGGAGATGTTCTTCTTCGTGCTCGCCTCGCTGCTCTCCTGGCTCGTCGATCTCGCCACCCTGCGCTTGCGGTCCGCCCGTGACAAGGAGCTGGAGATCCTCCTGCTCCGCCGGCAGCTCGCCATCCTCCAGCGCGCCCAGGCGCGGCCGGTGCGCCCCACCCGCTGGGAGAAGCTGGGCCTGGCCGTCCTCGCCGGCAAGGTGCGCTCCCTGCCGGCCGAGGCGCGCTCGCGCGTGCGGGGGGCCTCCAGCTCTTCAGCCCGGAGACCGCCCTGCGCTGGCACCGGGAGCTGGTCCGCCGCAAGTGGACCTTCCGCCGTCGCCGGGCACCGGACAGGCCGCCGATCACCGCCGAGCTCGAGGCGCTAATCCCGCGGCTGGCGCGCGAGAACCCGGCGTGGGGCTACCGCCGCATCGCGGGCGAGCTGGCCAAGCTGGGCTGTCGGGTGGGTCGCTCGACGATCAGCGCTGTGCTCAAGCGGCACCGGATCCCGCCGGCGCCCAAGGGCCTGGGCCAGGCATGTCCGGTGCCGCTGGCCCAGGGTCCGCGCCACGGGCCCATCGAGCGTCACGATGGGCTGGACGGCATCCTGCACGATTACTATCGCCCTGCCGCCTGAGCAATCGGTTATTCGGACGGTACAGGGAGTCGCTCGTCGGTACTGGCACAAAACAGCCTGATGCTGGGGCCGCGCCCTCATCGCCTGGATTCACCAGACCCTGGGGGCCAGCGCCGTGATCCCCTGGAACCCGAAACGGACCAAGCAGCGCTCGTGCCTCCCGTCCACCGGGACCAGGCAGGAATTGGGCAAGCGCTCGAGCATCGAACGCTTCTTTGCCCGCGTCTTCCTCTTCTTCCGCCTGCAACGGCCACCCCTGGCCGGCTGGGCCGCCCTGACCACCCGCGTGGCTCTGCCCTACACCGCCGTCCTCCTCGTCGGGCTGGCCGCCCACCAGGCTGGCCGTCCCGACCTCAGCCGCTCCCCCAAACGGGTCCTCGCGCATTGCTGGGAGGGCCTCGCTTGAGTGAGGAAATGCTCACGAGCTCATCAAATACCATACGCCGTCAGACGAGAACGGTATCCAGCAACCGTTGGCGAATACCCTGGGTGTCCGGCATATCGCCTTTGCCGTTGAGGATATCGAGGCGGTTGTTGCCAAGCTGAAAGAGAAAGGGTCGGAAACCTTGAGTGAGATACAAGACTTTGAAGGCACGTATAAGCTCTGCTACGTTCGTGGGCCGGAGGGCATAATTCTCGAGGTGGCTGAGCAGATCAGGTAAAGCGCGACTTGTCGAACCACAGAGCGTACCCGCGCTGGTCTACACCGTCATCCGCTGGGCCGTCTTGAACCGGTCTACGAGGCGGCTGCACCCTGCCCGTTGGGCAGATGTACGTAGCAGGGTACAGCCGTGATCCTCCCGAAAGAGCGCGATCCTCGCTTCATCACCATCCGCCGCGGGGGGACGCTCACCGACGCCGACCATCGGCTCCTGGCTTGGTGGGCTGCCGCGTGCGCAGAGCACGTTCTGCACCTCTTCGAGTCGGT
>JANWHO010000193.1 GCA_025450375.1 Chloroflexota bacterium | reverse complement strand
GGGCCCGAGATGGTGAGCAAACTCTTGCAGATGACGCGGCGAAAAGCAAGCCTGGAAGGGAGTCCAGCCACCGAGGAAGAGGCGCTGCGCCGGCTTGATTCCTATTTCCTCCGAGCTTTTGGTCATGATGTCTCGGAGGCGTCACGGATGGAGGGCCAGCGGGTCGTGCAGCGTTTGGCCGCCGACCTGGCCAGAATGAACGCGGAGAGCGGCGTCCGGGCCGGCGGCTAGAGCCCTGGTCCGGTCTGTTACACTGAATGAGTGAAAACGCGGGAGGAACACGGCGTAGTTGACCTCGAAGCGCCCGAGGAGGTGCTTGGCCTTGGTCGGCGGCCGCGCCGGCTGGCCCCTGAGACAGCCGAGGAAGTGGCGGGCGCACTTCGTGAAGCCGACAAGGCCGGTCTGGCGGTAGTGCCGTGGGGCGGAGGTACCGAGCAACGTCTGGGGTCACCGCCAACTCGCTGCGATCTGGTGGTCGAGACCACAAAACTATCAGGAATCGTCGCCTACGCCCCCGAGGATCTTACGGTGAGTGCGCGGGCGGGGACGACCCTGGAGGAACTGCAAGTGGCTCTGGCCGCACATGGTCAGTTCCTCCCATTTGACGTGCCTCGGGCGCGACAGGCAACCCTTGGCGGAATTCTCGCGGCCAATCCGCCACCGATCCGCCGCTATCGGTACGGCGCCGCGCGGGACCTGGTGATTGGTATGACTGTTGCCTTGCCGTCCGGCGACCTCTACAAATCCGGCGGCCGGGTGGTGAAAAACGTGGCGGGCTACGATCTTTGCAAACTGTGGGTGGGTTCACTGGGCACCCTGGGAGTCATTGTTTCGGCGAATTTCCGAGTGCATCCGGTGTGCAGGGTTCGCGCCGCCGTGGTTGGCGCCTTCACCGACTGGCGGTCCTGCCTGGAAGTTGGCTTGACCCTGGCCGGCCAGAGCCACGCCTGGAGCGCGCTCTTCGCGCACGGACCAGAGGAACCGTCGCTCGTGGTGGTTGCCGAAGGCTTTACCGCGTCGGTCCAGGCGGCCCTGGGCGCCGCGCGCTCAGCCTTCACCACTCAGCAGAGTACTTGTCGTTCCACCGACGATCCGGACGAGGTGGACGATCTGCTTGGGCGCCTGACGGAGTGGCGGATGGAATCGGGCTCCTTGCCGGCCCTGCTCCGGATCGGGGTAGCGCCCGGACGCCTGGCCGGCGCTTTGGAGGCTCTTGCCACGACCTGCGCGCGTCATCGGTTGACCGTCGCCTGGCAGGCCGATACGGGGGTCGGCACCGTGCTCGCGCGCATTGGGGGTGCTGAGCCGGCGATCGTGGAGGCAATCGGCGCCGCGCGGGCTGCCTTGCGCCCGCTGGGTGGGCATCTGGTCCTGGCCGATGGGCCGGTATCGCTCCGGCGAGCGGTGGACCCGTGGGCCGGATCGTCGGGCGGAGCTGGACTCGCCAAGGCCATCAAGGCGAAAATGGATCCTCATGCCACTCTTAACCCTGGCCGCTTCTGCTATGGATTGTGAGTCTTGATGGCCGTTGTGGATAGGCTGCCCTTCGTCAACCTACGTGATTTGCGCACCTGCGTGCATTGTGGCTTCTGCCTCCCCACCTGCCCCACCTATCAGGTGCTGGGAGTGGAAATGGATTCGCCGCGCGGACGCATCATGCAGATGCAGGCGGCCAAGCGGGGAGAGATCGCGCTTGATGAACCTGCCCTGCGGGAGCATCTATCGCTCTGCCTGGCCTGCCGGGCCTGCGAGACCGCGTGCCCGTCCGGCGTCCCGTACGGGAGAATTATTGAAGGCGCCCGCGCGTCTCTGCCACCGTCCAGCCACAAGGCAGCCGCGGTGAGCGCGCTGGTATTGCGGGGACTATTCCCACGCCCGCGATTGCTGGATCTGTTTGGGGCCTCCATGCGGGCGTATCAGCGCTCCGGAGCGCAGCGGCTGGTGCGGAAGGTGGGCCTGCCAGGTGGATTGGCAGCCATGGAAGCCTTGTTACCCCAGGCCCAGGGGCCAGTGTGGCAGGGCGCGCGGGCCACCGAGTACCAGTCGCGGAGCGGATCCGGCCCTCGGGTGGCGCTGGTCCGCGGCTGCGTGATGCAGCAGTTCTTCGCCCGGACGAATGAGGCGACCGCTCGGGTCTTGGTGGAGAATGGCTGCACCGTCCTGGCCCCTCCAGCCCCCCTGTGTTGCGGCGCTCTGCATGTTCACGCGGGCGATCGGGCCATGGCCCAGGAATTAGCGCGGCGGATGATCGATGCGATCATGAGCCTCAAGCCCGATCTGATCGTGATCAATGCCGCCGGCTGCGGCTCGACCCTCAAGGAGTACGGGCATTTGCTGGCGGACGACTCGGTGTATGCCGCCCGGGCCGAGGATTTTTCCCAGCGGGTGCGCGATATCAATGAACTGCTGGCGAGCTTGCCCGCGCGGATTCCCGGCGCGGCTCTTCAAGCGCGAGTCACTTACCAGGATGCCTGTCACCTGGTCCATGCCCAGCGGATACGGGAGCAGCCGCGGGCGGTACTCAAGGCTATTCCTGGGCTGGCCTTGGTGGAACTGGCGGGCAGCGACGTCTGCTGTGGGAGCGCCGGAATCTACAATCTCACCCAACCGGAATTGAGCCGGGAACTACTGGAACGGAAGATGGACGCCGTGCAGGCGACGGGTGCCGACATCCTTGCGGTGGCCAACCCCGGCTGCGCAATCCAAATTGGGGCCGGGATTCGGGCACGCGGATTGCCCATGACCGTGGTCCACCCGGTAGATCTTCTGGATCGCGCCTATCGAGCCGAACGGCGCCTCCGGCATGGGAGGGCGGGGAATGGCCGGTAGCCTGTTCAGCCACTTGATTCTCGCTGCCGCCAATCAGCCCACGGTGGCCGCCGCCGTCACCAACTCACCGATCGCCCGAGGATTGGTGCGGCGCTTCGTGGCGGGGGAAACGCTGGACGAGGCGATGGAGGCGGCGGGATCGCTGAACGACGCGGGATTCACGGTGGCCATGGCCTACCTGGGTGAAAACACGAGCTCCGAGGAAGAGGCGGACGCCGCCACGTGCGAGGCGCTTCGCGTCCTGGAGGCAGTCTCTTCCCGTGGCCTGGACCCATATTTTTCAGTCAAGCTCACCCAACTGGGTCTGGACGTGGGCAGGCACATTGCCGTCGGCAACGCGGTTCGTCTGCTTGAACGGGCCCGTGATCTCAAGGCGTTCGTGCGGTTGGACATGGAGGGTTCGAGCTATACGTCGGCGATCATCGAGGTGTTTAGCGAGCTCCGGCCCCAGTTCGACAATGTGGGCATTGTCTTACAAGCTTGTCTCTACCGCACACGCGCCGATGTCGAAGCGGTGACGCGGTTGGGCGGGCGGGTTCGTCTCTGCAAAGGCGCCTATAGTGAGCCGCCGCATATCGCCTATCGGCGGAAACGCGACACCGATCGTAACTTCGTCCGCTTGATGGAGTACCTTTTGCGCCACGATGCCCAGCCGGCGATCGCCACCCACGATCCCGCGATTATCGAGCACGCGCGGGAATTCGCGCGCACACATGGAATCGGTGCCGATCGGTTTGAGTTCCAGATGCTCTACGGGGTACGGCGGGATTTGCAGGAGCAGCTTGCGCGCGCCGGCTATCGGGTACGGATCTACTTACCCTATGGCTCGCAGTGGTATCCTTACCTTACGCGGAGACTGGCCGAGCGTCCCGCGAATCTGTGGTTCGTGGTTGGGAATTTGATCCGTGAGGGCCGGTCACCCAGGTGATGCTCCGAATGGGCGGCATGTTCCGCCCTTGCTATGCTGATCGGTGTAAGTACCTGATTGGAAGAGGATGATTCAGTGATAGACAGCACGGCCCCGATCACCCCGGCCCGTCGGCCGGAGTGGCTCAAGGTACGAGTCCCCGGTGGACCCAATTATTCTGAGTTAAAGACGATCATGCGGGAGCAGTCGTTGCACACGGTCTGCGAGGAGGCTCGCTGTCCGAATATTGGTGAGTGCTGGGAACACCGGACTGCTACTTTCATGATCCTCGGGGACGTCTGTACGCGGGCCTGTGGCTTTTGCGCCGTGACCAGCGGAAAACCAGTGGGCTTGGATCTCCACGAACCGGGACGGGTGGCCGTGGCGGTCCAGCGGATGGGCCTCCGCCATGTAGTGATCACCTCCGTGAATCGTGACGATTTGGCGGATGGAGGGTCGGCGGTGTTCGCGGCCACCATTCGGAAGGTTCGGGCAGCCAATCCCGGCTGTACCATTGAGGTGTTGATCCCGGACTTCGAGGGGGTCGAGGAGTCGCTCGGGAACGTTTTGGCGGCTGGTCCCGATATTCTGAACCACAATCTGGAAACCGTGGAGCGGCTCACCAGGCGGGTGCGCCGGCGGGCCCAATATCGAAGGTCGCTTCAGGTGCTCCGCCGGGCCAAGGAGTTGGCGCCGCGGAAGCTCACCAAATCGGGGATCATGCTCGGTCTGGGGGAGCAGGCACACGAAATTCAGGACGCGCTGCGGGATTTACGGGAGTCGCGGGTGGATATTATCACCATTGGCCAGTACCTCCGACCAAGCATGAAGCACCTTGCCGTGGACCGTTTTGTCCCACCGAACGAGTTTCAAGAATGGCGCGATTTCGGGATGAGCCTTGGCTTTACCCATGTGGAATCCGGGCCGCTGGTGCGTAGCTCCTACCATGCACACGAGCACGCCGCTCTCGTACCTGGTGATGCATGAGCGAGGCCCGACCACTTGAACTGACTGTCTATTACGACTTCGCCAGTCCCTTCTGCGCCATTGCCCGCGCCATCGTGGTGCGCCTGGCGGAATCTCGCCCGTTGAGCGTAACCTGGCTCCCTTTCGAGGTGATTGACTACTTGCCGCCAAAGGGGGCAATGCCGCAAAATCCTGCCTTCGTACGGCGCGGTGAAGCGGCCCGCGCCCAGCGGCTGGCGGACCAGTATGGGCTGACCGTGCGGATCCGGGAGCGGCTGCTCAACAGCAATCTCGCCCTATGCGCCGTCGAGCATGTGCGTAGCACTACCGGCGATGCCGGCGCGGTGGATAGTCTGCACGGGGCCCTGTTTGATGCGTTCTACCGCGACCAGCGTGACATCGGCGCCCTCGCCACAATCCTTGAGGTGGCGGAGGAGTACGGGCTGCGCGACGGCATGGAGGCGGCAGTGCGTGCTGGGACATACAAGGAGCGCGTGGCTCGGTCGCGCACCGATGCTCAGGCCCAGGGGATTGTCGCGGTGCCGACCTGGCTCTCTCGTGGCTATGGGATTGTGGGCATCGTCGATTACGCGGAGTACGAGCGCCTGTTGACGACCGCCGGTCAGCGTGATCCCTTAGCGCCCGCGTCATAGGTGAAGAAGCCGCGTCCAGCCGCCTTCCCCGTCCAGCCGGCCTGAGCCATGCGGCGCAGGAGGGGGGCAGGGCGGTATCGCTCGGAATAGGTTGCCTGGACCAGGTATTCGAGGCCGAGCAATACCCTATCGATGCCGATTTCGTCCGCCCAGCTTAGGGGGCCGAAGGGAAAGCCAGCGCCCAGGGTCACCGCGGTGTCGATGTCCTCGGCAGTCGCCACGCGCTCGGTCAAGGCGAAGGCCGCCTCATTGACCACGGGCAGCAGGGCACGGGCCAGCACCAGGCCGGGGTGGTCACCGACTTGATAGACCTGCAAGCCTCCGCTCGCCAGGAAGGCGCGGGCGCGATCCGCCACGACCTGACTGGTGGTAAAGGCGGGCGCCAGCTCAATCACCTGCTTGCCACTCATCACTCCCAGAGGACCGATCCCGACCACCCGCTCGGGATGCTCGCAGATCGCCGCCTGCTCTTGTGCCCCGGCCTGCATGCAGGAAACCAGCAGCGGGCTGGACGATGGTAGGGCCTCATCAATACAGTTAATCAAAGGTAAACGGTCATCCCCGACCACATCGGCCAACATCAGGGCCAGATTTGCCCCGCCCGCCAGGGCAGTGAGATTACCCTCCAGAGCTTCCACCTCAAAGTCGAAGCGGAGCGGATCGATAGGGAACCCGATCACCTCCACGCCCGCCTTGCGCAGATAGGGAGTGAATGCCTCGATCTCGGCCCTGGTGCCCGCCACGAGAGCACCCGGCTTGCTGTCCAGGACGCGAAAGGGCGTTTGGCGGGGTCTAGCGCGCGGGGTATTCATGAAACCCCTTTCCGGCCTTCCGGCCGTTCAATCCGGCATCAACCATCTCCGCCTGGAGCAGCGAAGGCTGGTAGCGAGGTTCACCGAGGTTTCCCTCGTACAGTGCCCGGCTCATGGCGAGGCAGGCATCCACCCCAAGAGCGTCCATCTGGGCCAGCGGGCCGGAACTGAAGCCCAGGGCGGTAAGCAGCGCATCAACGGTGACCGAATCGGCAACCTCTTCCTCAAGGAGCCGCACCGCCTCCAGACGGAAAAGATTGGCCAGGCGGTTGACCAGGAAACCGGGCCGGTTCTTTACCTGGATTGGCGTTTTATCCAACGAACGCACCAGGGCCAGAGCCTGGGCGATCGTGCTTTCGTTGGTTCTCAAGCCGGCCACCACTTCCGCGATTGCCGTGCTCGCGACCGGGCGAGGGAAGTGAATCCCGATCACCCGTTCCGGGTGGCCGATCATTGCCGCCAAATTGGTAATGCTCAGGGTACCGGTAGTGGTCACCACGACAGCCGTTTCGGGACATGCGGCAGCCAAACGGGACAGCACCGCCCGCTTGCTCTCACGCGAGTCCACCACGGTTTCGATGACGATCTCAGCTTCGGCGAGGCCGCCGATCTCGGTCACGCTCTCCAACCGTTGCAGGGAGCCGGGGTCGCGCGCGGGGCTCTCGGCGTCGACCGGAGGGGCTTCGAGGACGCGAGCAATTCGTTGGCGGGCCTCGTTCAGATTCTCGGAGCTTTGGTCAAACAGGACGACTCGATGTCCGCGTTGGAGGGCGAGTTGCGCCAGGGAGGCGCCGACCCCGCGGGCGCCGGCGATGCCAAGCTTTACCATCTATCGACCCTCGAATCGAGGCTGCCGCTTGGCGCGAAAAGCAGCGACTCCCTCTTGAAAATCCGCCGTGCTGGCGGCAATCTCCTGTGTGTACGCCTCGTACTCAAGCGTTTCCTCCAGGGTGGAGTTCATCGAGCGGTTGAAAGCCCGCTTGGTCAGCCCCAGGGCGCGGGTGGGACGGGCGGCCAGGCTCGCGGCCAGGGCGGTGGTCTCGGTAAGCAGCTCGGCATCCGGCACTACTCGGTTCGCCAAGCCCAGGCGGAGCGCCTCGGGCGCCGCGATTGCCCGCCCGGTGTAGGCGATTTCCAGGAGAAGTCCGCGAGGAAGCAGGTGAGTGAGGCTGTAGGTGGCCCCACAATCCGGGATCAGGCCGATATTGGAGAAGGCCAGGCGGAGGCTGGATGTCTCGCCCAGCAGGCGAAGGTCGCAGGCAAGGGCCAGGCTCATTCCGGCGCCCGCCGCGACCCCGTTCACGGCGGCGATGATTGGTTTCTCCATGCCGTAGAGAAGTCGGGCGATTTTGTTGTAGCTCCCCCGCACCGTCTCACCCACCTGCTCGGGCCGGAAATCATCCCCTTGGTTCAGATCCTGACCGGCGCAGAATCCCTTCCCGGCCCCGGTAAGGACGAGACAACGGACGCTGGGTTCCCGAGATGCGGCTTGTAGAGCTGCCAGAAGCCGATCCTTCAGGTCGTCGTCGAGGGCATTGAAGCGAGCAGGTCGATTGAGCGTAAGGGTTAGGACAGTGCCTACCTGTTCGGTTAGCAAGACAGCCTGATTCTCATCCATATGCATTTGGGCCGGGGTTGCCCGGTCCTACCTCCCCTCGAAGTGGGGTTGGCGTTTCTCCAGGAAGGCGCGCATGCCTTCCTTCTGGTCGGAGCCGGCGAAGAGGAGAAAGAAATTCTTCCGCTCGAAATCGATCCCGTCCGCGATCGAGGCATCCAGGGCCTTGAGCACCGCCTCCTTAGCCAGGCGGACCGCGACCGGCGCTTTGGCCGCGATCCGGGCGGCCAGCGCCTCGGCCTCTCGCAGATACAACTCAACCGGCACCACTCGGTTGATCAACCCCGCGTCCAGGGCCTCCTGGGCCGTGATCGGGGCGCCGGTGAGGATCATTTCCATGGCTCGCGCCTTGCCGACCGCGCGGGTCAGGCGCTGGGTGCCGCCGGCTCCGGGCATGATTCCCAGGTTGATTTCAGGCTGGCCGAACTGGGCCGTCTCGGAGGCGATGATCAGGTCGCAGTTCATGGCAAGTTCGCAGCCGCCGCCGAGCGCGAAGCCGCTCACCGCCGCGATCAAGGGCATATGGATTTTGCGGAAGCGATCCCACTGGGCGAATTGGTCGTTCAGCAGGAAAGGAATCGCTTCCGCGCCGGCCATTTCGCCGATGTCGGCCCCGGCGGCGAAGGCTCGCTCGTTTCCCGTAATCACGGCGCAGCGGCAGGCAGGATCGGCGTCCAGGGCCTCCAGGGCGGCTATCATCTCCCCGATCAGGGCGCTGTTCAGGGCGTTGAGCACCTTCGGACGATTCAATTGAACCACCGCGTACCCGGTCTTGGCTTCGACCAAAATATGCTGAAATGGTTCAGCCACTCGTCGTCTCCTCCTCAACGTACATCATGGTAGCCAATCCTCTGGCGAACTGGAGAACCTCTTGGGCGACCCGCCACTCGGCCGAGGCGAGCACTGTCTCGGGTTTGGTGCCGGCCCGTAGGCGCCAGGTTTCCAGTCTCGTATACGCCGGGTCTCCGAGCGGGGCGCCAACCACGCGCTGTGTCGTCACCTCAGTCACCCCAGGGAGGCGTCGAATCAAGGGCATGTACTCTTCCAGATACCGGCGCTCAAACTCAGCCGCCTGCTCGGGGTG
>JANWHO010000192.1 GCA_025450375.1 Chloroflexota bacterium | reverse complement strand
CCCTCGAACGCGGACGCCGGGTGGCCCCGCGCCTGGAGACCGTGGCCCGCCTGGCCACCGCCCTGGACCTGAACTCCGCCGACCGCGCGGCCCTGATCGGCGCCGCGGTCGGCACGCCGGCTGAGCACGCCGCCACGGCGCCATCCGCCGAGGAATCGCCGTCCGCCCCGCCCGCCACCCTCGCCCTTCCCAGGCCGCCGATCACCCTGTTGGGACGCGAACGAGAGGAAACGACTGTGCTCCGCCTATTGGCCCAGGCCCGCGAACCAGGCGCGGCGCGGCTGATCTCGCTCATCGGCCCCGGTGGGGTGGGGAAGACCAGCCTGGCCCTCCAGGTGGGCGCGGCCGCTCAGCGTGACTATGCGTATGGCGCGGTGTTCGTCGACCTTTCGCCCCTGGGTGACCCGGCCCTGGTCCTCCCGGCGATCGCCCAGGCGCTGGCGCTCCGGGAAGCCGGCGACCAGGGGATGCGCGAGGTGCTGATCGCGCACCTGCGGGACCGCCAGATGCTGGTCGTGCTGGACAACGCCGAGCAGGTGATCGAGGCGGCGCCGCGGATCGCGGACCTGGTGGCCGTCTGTCCGCGGCTCGTGGTGCTGGTCACCAGCCGGGTCGCTTTGCGGGTGCGCGCCGAACAGCGTTTCCGCGTCCCTCCCCTGGCCATCCCTCCGGCGGGCAAGCACGCGCCCATCGATGAACTGGCGGATAACCCGGCGGTGCGCTTGTTCGTGGCCCGCGCCCAGGCCGTGGAACTGGATTTCCGCCTCGACGCGGCCAACGCGGAGGCGGTCGCGGCGATCTGCCACCGGCTAGATGGGCTTCCCCTGGCAATCGAACTGGCGGCGGCCCGTATTGCCCTCCTCTCGCCTCGGGCCCTTCTGGCTCAACTGACACAAGCGGCCGGGGCCCTGTCGCTGCTCAAGGGCAACGCGCGCGACCTCCCCGCCCGCCACCGGACCTTAAGGGCCACCTTTGAGTGGAGCATCGGCCTGCTCACCGTCGCGGAGCAGGTATTGCTCCGAGCGCTGGCGGTGTTCACGGCGGGGTGTACCCTGGAGGCGGCCGAGGCGGTGTGCCGGGCCGATGTTCTGGGGGACCCCATCGAGGACATCTTCGAGGGTCTGGCCTCCCTGGTGGATAAGAGCCTCCTGCGCGCCGAGGCCGTCTCGGACACCGAGACCCGCTTCGCGATGTTGCGGACCATCCACGACTACGCGCGGGAGTTGTTGGCGGCCAGCGGCGAGCGGGCGATCCTCGAACAGTCCCATGCCGCCTTCTTCGAGGCCCTGGCGGCGGACGCGGAGCCCGCCCTTACCGGCCCCGAGCAGGCGGACTGGCTGGCCCGGCTTGAGCGCGAGCACAACAACCTGCGCGCTGCCTTGCAGTGGACGCGCGACAGTGGGAACCTGGACCGGAGGGTCCGGCTGGCCGGGAATCTCTGGCGATTCTGGTATACGCGCGGGCATCTCAGCGAGGGCCGGGCCTGGCTCGAGGAGGCGCTTGAGTCGGCGAGTGGGCGCGGCGAGGCGGTTCCCGCTCCGGACACCGCGAAGGCGCGGATCGGAGCCGGAGTGCTGGCCACCATGCAAGGCGACTACCCACGGGCCGCCGCGCACTGTGAAGAAAGTCTGCGGCTCTATCGCGAATTGAACGATCGGCAAGGGATGGCGGTCGCTCTGAACATTCTGGGCAACCTGGCGATCAATCAGGGCCTCTACGACCGGGCCCTGCGACTCTCCGAGGAAAGCCTGATCTTGCAGCGGGAACTTGGTCACCAGCGTGGGATTGCGCTCGCCCTCAACAATCTGGGCTTCGTGGTGCTCCAACACGGCAATTATCCGCGGGCCGAGGCGCTCTGCCGGGAAAGTCTGGAGTTGGCGCGAGCCCTCCAGGATAACCTTGGGATGGGGTGGGCGCTGAGCAATCTCGGAGACGCGGCCCGCGAACAGGGTGAGTACGGGCAGGCCCTGGCGCGCTACGCCGAGGGCATACCGCTGTGTCACTCGATGGGCAGCACCGACGGTGTGGCAAGCTGCCTGGAGGGGATCGCCAGCGTAGTCGGAGCACAGGGGCGCCACAAGTGGGCGGTCCGGCTGTGCGGGGCGGCGGCCGCGCTCCGCGGGGCGATCGGCGCCGCCTTGCCGTCCGCCGGACGAGCGGCCTACGATCAAACCCTCGCGTCCGCCCGCGCCACCCTGGGGGCGGAGGAGTTCGCCGCGGCCTGGGAGAGTGGGCACGGGCTCTCGGAGGAGCAGGCAATCGAGGAGGCAATGGGAGGGAGAGTGCCATGTATCATCTGATCGGGCGGAAGGCAGCGGCCTGCCTGCTGGCCCTGGGGCTGACGGCCGGATCGTCGGTCACGGCGCGTTCACTGAGCACCACGGCGCGGGCGGACGCCACCATCCTGTCGGTCTATACTTGCTGCGGCTCGGTCACCGGCTTCAACGACCTGGCGCCAAACGATCTGATCTCCATGCACGCCCTCTATGCCACTCGCCTGGCCGGGTTGTTCCCCAACCTTGCCTGGAAGGAGACCTCTTTTACCGACCAGACGGCCATGGAAAGCGTCCTGGCCGCCGCGGTCAAGGCGGGCAACCCACCGGACATGGTGTTCGTCCAGGGCGGCGACATCGGATCGCTGGTCCTCCGGGGGCTGGTCCAGCCGCTCGACCTCTACTACGCGCGTGCCCATGTTCACGACACCGGCTTCCTCCCTGGGATGCGCCATTGGGCCCGCTTTGGCGGCCACTGGTGGGCCATGCCGGCGGTCAGCGGCCCGCTGGGCGGCCAGGAAATCTATCTCCCCAAGTACATGAGCCAACTGGGCTACGACAACCGCTCGCTCCGTAGCTTTGCCGACTATTACGCCATGTCGCGGAAGGCGGCCCGCTTTGACGCCAGGGGGAATCCAACCCGAATCGGCTACTGGCCGGGGGTGGATTCCTGGGAAACCACCGGCACCTTGATGTGTCCGGTGGGTCATGGGCTCTACAACGCGGCGGACCAGCCGACCGCGACCGACCCGTGCAATGTTCAGTACCTCCAGTACCTCGCCAAGTTGGCCACCCGGTATGGCGGGTATACGCGGCTGTCGCGGTTCCTGGCCGGCGATCCCGACTTCTTGAACGGCAGCGCCCGGAGTTACCTGGTCACCGGGAAGGCGGCGATCACCGCTTCCGGCGGCGCCTACTGGAACTTGCAGCCGTTCGATCAACACAGCTTTGGGGTTCAGGGCGGCATCACCTATCAGCTTACCCCGCTCCCTCCCACCCCCGATGGGACCGCCGCCAACGTGGCGAACTACCCCAGTACGATGCAAGAGATCGTCATCCCGACCGGAGCGCGCGAGGCCGCCCTGGCCTTCGCGGTGAGCAAGGCCATCTTCTGGGACAACAGCGCCCTGCTTGGCGGCTCGTTGAGTGGGTCCCCGATGGTGGACAACCAACGGCAGTGGTTGAGCCAGGCGGATGCGGGCGAAAGCGCCCTGCGTCAACTGGCGAACTTGCCAGGCAACCCGATCGCCGCGCTGGCCGGGGTCCAGATGCAGCCGAAGTTGGGCCTGGAGAGTAAGGCGTCGAACCCGATCAACCCCGTGGACGCCTATTACCAACAGCAACTCCTCCTGGCCACCACGAGCGTCCTCGAGGGACAGCAGTCGCCCGAGGCGGCGCTCAAGGCGGTGCAGGGGAAGGTGTTGAAGGAAGAGCAACGATTGAGGGGGGAATACGGGGCCTGGAACTGGTAGGAGGGGAGCGGCGCGGGGGATACACGGTTCGGCGTGTGATTGGGTATCCTGAAGCCCATGAAGAACGGTGAACCCACGATTGTCTTTCTCGGAGACAGCATCACCGCCGCCCAGGATGGCTATGCCCGCATCGTCACCGACCATGCGCGCGCCTTACACCCGGAGCGTCCGTTCCGGGCCCTCAATGCCGGGGTAGGCGGCAATCGCTCGGTCGATCTGCCTCCGCGTCTGGACCGTGATGTCCTGGCCCATAAGCCGGACATCGTGACGGTCTCGATCGGGATCAATGATGTCTGGCGGTTGCTTGACGCGCCGGGGACCGGTCGCGGGGTAGGGCTGGCGGACTACCAGGCGGCGGTCGCGACCGTCCTTGACCGGATCGCGTCGGCGGGCGCGCGGGCGATCGTCCTCACGACCACCGTGATCGGCGAGGAAGTGAACAGCAAGGGAAACCTGCTCCTCGTCCCCTACAACGAAGCCTTGCGCGCGTTCGCCCAGGAGCGCGGCCTGGTGGTGGCCGAGGTCAACACGGCCTTCCATCGGGCCCTGGCCGCGCCGCGGCTTCCCGCCCTCACCACGGACGGGGTGCATTTAACCCATCTGGGCAACATGATCATGGCCCTGGCGGTCCTGCGGGCCCTGGGGATCAGCAGTACTGGGGAACTTGGGTAACGCGCGGGAATGGGTATCCTGAAGGACGTGGAGACCCTAGCCGCCGCGCCCATCGCTCTCCCTGCCCCTGCCCCCGTCGCCCGCTCGCGCCGAACCGTCCTGGTGCTCGCCGCGCTGTGGACCTTTACCGGGGGTGCCTACGGCTGTGTGTTGCCCTTCCTCACCGTGTATGCCGCCAGCCGCGGCCTGACTCTCACCGGGATCGGGGTTCTGGGCGCCTGTAGCGCCGGCGGCAGCGCCTTGGTGCAGCCCCTGGTTGGGCGCCTCGTCGATCGGACCGGCCGCCGGCGGCTGATCATGTTCGCCGGCACGATGATCGGCGCCTTGGGGTTCGCCGTGCTCGGCCAGGCGCGTCCCGCCTGGTTGATCGTGCTCTGCGCCATGCTGGGAACCAGCGGGTTCTATGGGGCGCGGGTGGTAATCACCGCGACCACGGTCGACGTGGTGACTCGCGCCGGGCATGGGGCGGCCATGTACGCGCGGTTTCGGGCCTGCCCGGCGATTGGCTTTACGCTCACGGCCGTGCTCGGCGGGATACTCCTGGGCCGCATCCCCTTCACGGCCCTCTTCACGGTAGGAGCCCTGCTCTATATACTGGCGGGAGTCTGCGGCATGGCATTGCCGGCGTATGCGCCGCATCCGAGTGCGCCGCGGGCGGGCGGCGCCCAGCCGCTTCCCCGGATCGGAGCCCGCCGCGTCCTGATCGCGCTCTCCCTGATGTCCTTGCTGTTCTACGCGGCCGGCAGCATCAGCGACACCTATGTGCCCCTCTTCATGCGCGGCCTCCATGGCTCGTTCGCGGAGGTGGGTCTGGTGGGCACCGTCTCGACCCTGGCGGAGATCCCCTTGATGATCCTGGCCGGCAGCCTGGCCGACCGGGGATGGAGCGCGATGGTTCTGGCGGTTGGCCTGGTGGCGCTCCCGGCGCGGTTCGCCCTGTACCTTCTCGTCCATACGCCGGTGCAACTGATGGCCGTGCAGTGTCTCGACGCGGTCAGCTTCTCCGTCTACGCGATCGCGGGGGTGGCGCTCCTGGCCAACCTGACCCCACCCACCGAACGCGCCTGGGCCCTCGGGGTGTATGCCGCCGCCGGCACCCTGGGCCCAATCGGCGGCCCCCTCCTGGCCGGGATATTCGCCGCGCGCCTGGGGATCCAGCCGATGCTCGGCCTGGTGACCCTGGGCGCGGCCGCCGTACCCCTGGCGGTCGTGGTGGGGCTGTGGCCGCTGCTGGCGCGGGGGAAGGCGACGGGGTGAGGCCGGAGACACCTCCGCTACATCCTCGACCCACACGACCTGACCGACCGCGAACTGGCCGACATCCTGGACCCGGCCGAGGATCCGCCGGACGCCCCGCGGACCACCATCTTCCCCGGCGAGACCTTCCGGGTGCTGAAGCACCGCGAGATGAAGGAGTACGGGGAGTACAAGACGCGGTGGCGAGTACTGGCGGCGTGGGATGGAGAGATCCGCGAATGAGCCCAGATAGACGGACACCATGCCGCGCTCTGGCACACCGGTCGCGTGGTACACTGCTTTGAGGACGAGTCCAGCCGGGGAGCCGATCCCGCGGCCCTGGCCTCAGTAGGATGAACGATGACCACCATGCAACTCGAAGCCGAGGTATCTACCGAGCAGTTGTTGCGGGCGGTGGAGCAACTACCGCCGCGGGAGTTCGCGGCGCTCCTCGCCCGGCTCCTCGCCCTGCGTGCCGGTCGCGAGGAACCGCGCTTGAGCCAGCAGGAGACATCGCTGCTCCTCCAGATCAATAAGGGCATTGCCCCCAGGACACAACGGCGCTTTGATGATCTGGTAGCCAGGCGGCGGGCGGAGACGATTACAGCGGACGAACTGGACGAACTGATTAAGCTGACCGACCAGATCGAGCGGCACGACGCGCGGCGACTGGAGGCGTTGCACGCCCTGGCTCAACTCCGCGGGCAGACCCTGAGCGGTCTTCTCGTTTCCTTGGATATCCCGCTGCCCACGCATGCCTGAACGGCGGCTCACCGCCACGCTGCGCGGGCGCGTATTTGAGCGGGCCCGTGGGTGCTGTGAATATTGCCGCGGTCAGGCCAGGTACTCCTCCCAGCCCTTTTCCGTTGAACACATCCTGGCGCGATCCAGAGGCGGCAGCTCGCGTCTGGGTAACCTGGCGCTGTCTTGCCAGGGCTGCAACAACCACAAATACGATAAGATGGAAGCGCCGGATCCGGTCAGCGGCGCCCTGGTTCCCCTCTATCATCCACGGCGCCACCGCTGGGAGGAACACTTTGCCTGGAGTGACGACTTTCTCTTGGCGGTCGGCGTCACGCCGACCGGTCGCGCGACAGTGGAGGCACTATTGCTCAATAGAGACGGCGTCGTAAATCTCCGTCGCGTGCTCTACCTGTATGGGGAGCATCCCCCGCCGACGCCTCCGCGCAAGGTGACTTGAATAGACCGCGAGCTGGCCGACATCCTCGACCAAACCGAGGATCCGCCGGACACCCCGCGGACCACCTTCCCCGGCGAGACGTTCCGGTAGGACACCTACTACGGCCGCCTCGGGGTGTGAGAGACACGTGGATGCCATGGATAGGAGGGTGGCTTCCGCCCGATTGCCGGCATGAGAAGGCCATGTGCGGGACGCCAACCTCCGGCCGAGGCCGAACAGGGGGGTGGCTCAGCCGGAGGCCCGACTGCCCCGAAGCAGATCCCGGAACGCCGCCCACCAGCCCCGCATACGGCCCACCGCCTCGGGATCGGCGGGCTCCTCGCCGTAGCGGACGGCCGTGAACAGTTCGGTCATCCGGCCCAGGATATCGTCGCTGTCCGGCAGATACGGGGCCAGCTCGGTGGCATATTCAGCCGGCGTCTGGCCAGGACGGCGCGGGTGGCCGCGACGGGCGGCCTGGGCCAGCGCCGCTAGGTAGAGACCGATGATCGCCTGGCGCGAGGTGGCCCAGGCCCCCTGGTCGCGGCGCCGGGGGAGGCGGAACCGCCGCTGGCCAGGCTCAAGGGCTCGCGCGCCGATCCGAGCGGCGATCAGCCGGGCCGGCTGCCGGAAGAGGCGGAACAACCGGCGCAGGTTGCCGCTGAGGATCGCCAGCATTTCCTCCCAGATCCCCCGCCCGCCCCGGCTGCCGCGGGTGCCCCAATAGAGGCGGACCACCACCCCGATCACCAGAATCGCCAGGATCGCCGGCCACGCGTGGACGAGCCAGCCCAGGTTGGGGCCGCCGGCGTGATGTCCCAGGGGCGGCGGCGGGCGAGGCGGCGGCGGAGTCTTCCGGATCGCCGAGGGCGCGCCGCATCTCCCATTGGCGCAGTTGCCCAGCACCTGGTTGCCTAGCTGCTCAAACCAACGCCCCAATGGGCCGAGCAGGGGCAGGAGGAGCGTCACCGCGACCCAGTTCACGATTCCGTGCGCTAGGTCCAGGGCATGCACGAGGAGAAGGAGGCCGATCCCGAGCATGGCCGCGGCGGCCGCCCGGATGCCGGCCCCGCTCCAGGCGCCTTCCAGTTCCGGCGGGACGGCGAGACCCGAGAGTTGCCACTGGATCGTTTGTCGGGCCCGCGCCGCCTGGCTCAAGACGAGCAAGCCGGCCAGGGTATAGATCCCGAAGGCCAGGAGGCTGGCCCAGGCGGATCCCTCATCGCTCTGGACCAGTTGGCTCCGAATCAGGAGTGCCACGGCCAACCCCACTTCACCGGCCAGCCAGCCGCGCCACAGATCGTGGAGGATCTTCCCCCGATCAACCCGGCCCGCCCGCTCCAGGCTGACCGCGGACACCCCGCCCTCGGACACCACGGTCGTCTCCCACGGCTGCACTTGAAGGGTGGCCCAGGCGCGGGTCAGCCCATCAGCCGCCGCGCTGACCACCCAGCAGGCCGCGACCGAGACGGCGATCGTGAACGGCAAGCCGCCGGCGTTGACCGAGCGCCCCATGAGGTGTGCTTCAGCGAGCGGAAGCGCCGCCATCGACATCCCGACCACGATCCAGCGGGTCAGTCGCACACGGATCGCGAAATCGGCGGCGGCAATCCCGATCAGGCCGGCCAGCCGGCGGGCCGTCACCACTCCGATCCCCGCCAGCGCCGGCAGGAGCAGACACAGCAAGGCAAGCTGGCCCGGCAGCCAATACAAGGGGAGGGCCAAGGCCACCACCAGGAGCCCGGCCCCAAAGGAGAGGCTGACCGCGGCGATCCCACCGAGAACCGCGTCCTCGGCTCCGATGCCCGTCCCGAGCGTCGTGGTGGAGCGCGGCGCCTTCATGCCCGCATCCGTGGCCCCGGTGCCTTTCGTAGTGACACGCGGCGCCGTCATGGCCGCGCCCCCCGCATGCCGGTAGCCCGCCAGACCGGCTGGAGCGCCACCCCCACGGCCCGCGCGCGTCCCGCGACCGCCGCGACATTCCCGGTTGGCTCGATCAGGAACAACACCACCAGCACCCCCGCTTGCCGCAGCCTGTTCAGGGCCAGGAACAGTTCGTCGCCGGCCATCCCCGTGACCACGATCACCGTGGAACCCCAGGGGAGGGCCGCGGCGCGTTCGGTCAGCAAACTGGTTAGCGGCCGGCTCCGCTCGCTCAACTCCACGCGCGCCAGAAGCTCCAGGACGCGCATCAACTGGGCCCGCCCCCTGGCCGGGCTGATCGGAGCGGCGGCTCTTGGGCCGTCGTCCGTTCCCCGCGTGTCTAGGCGCGGGATCGGAGAAGTCACCTCTCCCTCATCGATGATTCTGTTGGAGAATTGGGACTCCGGACGCCAGTGAGCCCTCCCAGACGGTGTGGTTCCTCGGACGGTTTCGCCAACCGAGTCGTCGATGGGCTGGGGAAGGACCAGCCCATTGGTGACCAACCCCACCTCCTGGCGTTGCTCGATCAGGCGAGCGGCCAGGGTGGCCGCGACGCTGATCGCGAACTCCACCGCGCCCAGAACATCCGCCTCATAACTCGCCCGCGGGAGGTCCAGGAAGATCACGCTCTGGTGGGTGGTGGCTGGCTGATACTGCTTGACTTGCAGGACGCCGGTGTTGGCGGTGGCGGGCCAATGGATGTCGTGCATGGGATCGCCAGGGCTATACTGGCGCGTCCCGGCCAGGCGCGAGGGATCGCCGAGCAGTTGGCGCCGGCTCCGGACGGTGCCGAACATGGCCTGGGCCGGCAGCTCGAACTCCTCGGTGGGGAGGATGCGCGGGTAGACCAGGAGATTCTGCCGGTGGGCGAACCGCAACTCGCGGCGGACCAGGCCGAAGACATCGCCCACCGTGGCGGTCAGCGGCCCCACCAAATGGAAGCCACGCCGCCGCCCGTTCAAGGTGTAGGTGATGGTGGTGGATTGGTGAGACGGCAGCCGCGACACCCGCGAGAGCACATTCGGGAGGGCCAGCGCCGCCGGCATTGATTCGTGGATCTCCAACCAGGGAATAGCGAGGCAGCTGCCGTTGGTGAACGTGAGGCGGACCGCGGCGGACTCGCCAAAGAACACCCGTGGCTCCAGCACCCGGTCGGCCCGCAACCGCCCGCACACCTCCCGGAGCCAGAGACGCGCACCGATCAGCAAGAGCAGCGCCACCCCCACGGCGAAGAAGAGCGGCCCGCTCTGGTAGTAGGCGGCCAGGATCAGCAAGAGGGCCGTGCCGATCCTCACCGGGCCGCCTTGGGCACGGCTGGTGGGTGTTCGCTCGCGTCACGCTCCGGCACCCCCGCGACTTCCTCGATCGGCACGGCGACAGTTTCCAGCACGGCGCGCACGATCTGCTCGGCGGTGCGTCCGCGCAGTTCGCTCTCGGCCTTCAGAATCACCCGATGGCACAGGGTCGCCAGGGCCAGAAACTTCACGTCATCGGGGGTCACGTAGGGACGGCGGGAGAGGGCAGCCAGGGCCTGGGCGGCGCGGAAGAGGGCCAGGGCTCCGCGGGTGCTGGCCCCCACCGCGAGATCCGGATGGGCGCGGGTGGCGCCGACCAGTCGGCCGATGTAGTCGACCAGCGAGTCATCGACGTGGATCTCCCACACCGCGCGCTGTAGGGCTACCACCTCCTCCGGTCCCGCCACCGGGCGCACCTGCTCGATCGGATGCTCGCGTTGCTGGTTGCGGAGGATGCGTTTCTCCTCCTCAAGGGATGGATTCCCCAGGCGCAGCTTGATCAGAAAGCGATCCATCTGGGCCTCGGGGAGGGGAAAGGTGCCCTCGTACTCGATCGGATTCTGGGTCGCCAGGACCAGAAACGGACGCGGCAGGACACGGGTGATCCCATCGGCGGTGATCTGCCGTTCGCCCATGGCCTCTAGCAAGGCAGATTGGGTCCGCGGGGTGGCCCGGTTGATCTCGTCGGCCAGGAGGATATTGACGAAGGCCGGCCCCTCGTGAAACTGGAACTCCCCGATCTTCTGGTTAAAGACCGAGACCCCGGTCACGTCGCTCGGCAGCAGGTCGGGAGTACATTGCAGGCGCTTGAACGCGCAGCCCAGCGAGCCGCTGACCGCCCGCGCCAGCATGGTTTTTCCGGTCCCCGGCATGTCCTCGAGCAGGACATGGCCCTCGCACAGCAAGGCCACCAGGACCAGGCGGATCACCTCGTCCTTCCCCACGATCACCCGGGCCACATTGTCCGTCATCCGCCGGCCAAAGGCCGCGATTGCCTCGACCGCCTCCTGGGCGCTGCTCGTCTCGATCACCGTTCTCCCTCGCTCCCGGGGTTCCCGCCAGTATTCTCCAGTGTAGTGCGGCGCGGCAAATCGGACCGATCAGTCGGATCAGACAGATCGGACGGATCGGTCCGATGCGCGAGCGGTAACCGCCGCTGTGTTACCCTTTCCCGTGATAGGTGATCCGGACTACCGCGGGCCTCCGACTGAGGTCGGATGGAAGGGTTACGACGGCTGAGGCCGGGTGAAGAGCCGTATTCATTCGCGGGCGGCGTCATGGGGGACTCATGCACACTCAGGCGGCGCAGTGTGTTCGAGCGTTTCACACCCGACCGCAGTCGTTCGTTCCTGCCATCCGACCTCAGTCGGAGGCCCGCGTCCGCAAACTACGCCAATTGAGAAAGCACTAACCAGAAAGGGGACCGGCCCATGTCCGCGTCAACCACGAGCCTGCCGCGCATCGAGAAAGAGCCCATGTTGCT
This sequence comes from Chloroflexota bacterium, assembly GCA_025450375.1. The sequence continues at coordinate 8,480 of JANWHO010000192.1, read as the reverse complement.
GCTGGATACCACGGGCAGCATGAACTACGAGACCAGCGAGACCGATGACACCCCCCGTCGCGACACCATTCGCGAGGCGATTGGCCTGATCGTCGACCGTTTGGGGAGGGAGGATAGCCAGGCGGCGGGCGAGGAAGAGGGCGGTGGACTGCGCACGGTGACCTTCGCCGATGGACGGGCCATCGACCAGGGGGACTTGAATCCGGCCAACCTGGCCGAGCGCTGGAACGACATCCGCTGGATTGGTGCCACCTACATCATGCCGGGCTGGAATGCCTTGATCGATGTCTATCAGGAAGAATTCGGCTCCACGCCGCCGGAGCGCCGCCCGGTGCTGCTGGCCTTGATCGTCACCGATGGCGAGGCGCGGGACACCGACGCCTTCGCCCAGGCGATCGCGGCGGCGAGCGGGGGCGTGTATATCGCCATCGCCCTCATTGGTTTCGGCGACGAGCACGATCGGGCCCTGGGTGCATATCAGGCCATCGAGCAACGGAATAGTCACGTCAAGGTCTTGACCCTCGCTGGCGAGACGAATCCGGAGATCATCGCCGAGGCGTTGCTGCGGATGATGGCCTGAGCCGACATCCCACCATGGGCCCTCCGACCGCGGTCGGAGGGCCCGCGGACGCTTGACAACCCCAGTTTTTCTGCTACTATGATCATACATCCTATATTAGAACATATGTTCTTTTCTAGCTGGCTCGGAAGCCGCGATCCAATAACCTGGTTGACAGCACACGCCAAGCGGCCAAACTGTGAGTTAACATCGTTGTCGACTTTCATCGGAGGGGGGGCAGAATGAGCGGAACCGCGACGGTACGGGCTGATTATTCGTCGGGCGAGGTGGAACGCTTGCTGGGGCTGACCCAGCGCCAGCTTGGCTACTGGATCGCCACCGATGTGGTCGTGCCGATGCAGTCCCGGGGGAGTGGAACTGGCCGCCGGCTCCGCTTCAGCTTCGGCGATCTGGTCCGCCTCTCGGTGATCAAACGGCTGCTGGACGTCGGGATGTCCTTGCAGGCGGTCCGCCAGAGCATCGAGTTCTTGCGTACCCTGCCGGATGTCCAGGAGCCACTGAGCGATGTCTATCTGACCAGCGATGGGAGGACGATTTACGCCCACAAGGGGGCCGATCAGGTGCTGGATGCCCTGCGCGGCGGGCAGATGGTGCTCGCGCTCGGTCTCGAAGGAGTAATGCGCGATCTGGAAACCCAGGTGGTTGAGTTGCAGGCCCGTCGGCGGCGGAAGCCGGCGGCGCGGCCAGGGAAATCCCGCTCCGCTTAGTGCTTTCTCACCTGGCATAGTTTGGAGCCGATAACGCGGGACACCAGTGTGGAGTAGGCAGTGCCGGAAGAGGCCTCGCGACAGCCGCCATTCGCGGGCGTTGAAGCGCCGAACACTACCCCCGTGCCCGATGACTATTTCGATCTGCTCATCCCGCGGCTTGGCAAAGCCTCCCTCAAGGTGCTCCTCTACCTGACCCGCCGGATCTTCGGGTTCAAGAAGGAGGGCGACACGGTGTCGCTCTCCCAGATTCGCGCCGGAATCCGCAAACGGGACGGCGCGATCCTGGATCGTGGCACCGGACTCTCGCGGCACGCGGCGGCCAGGGCGATCCGCGATCTGGAGGCGATGGGGGTGATCACGGCCACCCGCGGGGTCTCGGACGAGGGCGACCCATCCCCTACCTACTACCAACTCCGTTTCCGGGACGCCCTCTCCGTCCATGATCTCCTGCGCCCACGCGGCGCGTCCGAGGCGGGGTACCGCTTCCCCGGCATTGACTCGCCGAACACCACCCCAGTCCCCGATATCTATTTCGACTACCTCCTTCCCGATCTGGGACTGGCGGAGTGGCGCGTCCTGCTCTACGTGGTCCGCCGCACCCTCGGATTCAAGAAGTTGTCGGACGCGATCTCGCTCGACCAGTTTACCGAGGGGATTGTCACGCGGGACGGCGCCAAGTTGGACGGCGGAACCGGTCTCTCGCGCTCGAATGTCCACGAAGCGCTCAATCAATTGGTGATGCGGAATGTCCTGGTGCGCCAGCGGGTCCGCGGCCCCCGAACCGGTGACGGGATCAGCATCTATGGTCTCGCGATGCGGGACGAGGTGCGCCGGACCATGGGAAGTACCCTCGGCATGGTCCCCGGCCCTCTGCGGGAAGCGACCACCGATTCCCCGCTGGCCACGGGGGGCCTACAACCTACCTACACCGGGGTCCGGCCGGATGACCACCAGGGAGTCCCGCAAGGTGACTACCAGGGGGTCTTACCAAGTGACTACCCTGGAGTCCCGCGAAGTGACCGCCCTCTGGAGGCTCGGCTCTCGATGCCGAGGGATGGAGTCCCGGCAAATGACTACCAGGGTGTCCTGCCGATGCCCTACCCCGGAGTCCCGGAACCGGACCGCCCCGAGTCCTTCAAGGCTACCCACCGGGGGACTGGGAAGCGCCCACCGGTGGGTAGCTCCCAGTCCCCACAACAAACAGATCCACAACAAACAGCCGAACAGAAAGGGAGGAGAGACGCGGACTCCAACGTATACCTGAGCCTGATTGAACGGATAGGTCTCGATCTGGGGACGGCGGACGGCGGCGAGCTCTATGCCGCGCGCGTGAACGCCCTCGCCAAGGAATGCGGGCTGCCGGAGTCCGACTTCCATGGGGCGATCGCGGCCGCCTGGAAAACAACCCGCGCCAAACTGGATCAGGGCGCCCTGGACCGGCCCGACGCCGCCCTGGCCTACTTCTTCACCGTGCTCACGGACCGCGTGGCGCCGCGTCCCCGCGTGGCGCCGCCACCCGCCGCGCCCGGCCCCGCCCTACAGGACGGCCAGTTCATCGAGCAAGCGCGGCAGCGGCTCCGGCAGGTTGGCGATCAGACGGCATGGGTGGGGATCCTCCGCGGGCTCGCCGAGTCGATGACCCGCGCGAACTACACCCGCTGGTTCGCCCGAAGCGTGGCCCTTGATGATCCCGACAGCCTGCTCATCGTGGTGGCCGACCCCCTCCAGCGCGATTGGCTGAGCCGGCGCCTGCACGAGGTCGTGCGCCGCGAGGGGTTGGCCCGCGGCGAGCAGCGTCCAATCCGCTTCGTGACCCTGGAGGATGCGGGGAACGAGTAGGGACGGTCCAGAGGCCCCGCAACCGGCGATTCAATGTGAAGTCTCCAGGGTGGCCCGCATCCAGAACACGCTATACGGCCCCCATTGCGACATTACGAAATAGATCGTTCTCCCATGATCCGCCAGGAAATGGGGGTTCATGAAGGCGCCGTAGAGGCCGGGGAACCGGCTGTTGGCGGCCAGGGTGGCCGGCGCCGACCATGGTCCCCAATAGTGGGTGGCGCTCCGGATCACAATATTGTCGCTGCTGGGCCTGATCTGATCGTTCCCTCCTTGCAGGTAGGTCATCAGCCAGTGCTTCAGTCCCGGATCGTAGATCACCGAGAGCTCGCCCACCGGGGCCCCGGCTACCGTCGCCGCCTGGGCCGGATTCGCGCTCCATCGCGGCTGGCCCGCCGCGTCGGCGCCGGTGAAATACTGGTAGCCGCGCGGCGAGAGGACCGACTGCCAGGTGTTCGCGGTCCGCATCAGTTTGACCGATCCGAAGCGGCCTCCGGGAATCCCGTAGAACAGCAGGTGCGTGCCGTCCGGATCGGGGGCCGCCGCGACCTGGGCGAAGTTGCTTTTCGGATCCCACTTCACCTTTGCCCGCTCGTTCGTCCAACTCTTGCCGCCGTCGGCGGACATCGCGAGGCTGGAATAGTTCACGTCCCACACCGACGCCGGACCCCAGTGATGGACGCTCATATAGGCCAGGAACAGATGCCCCTGGGTGGCAAAGCCGTAGGTGGGAATAACGGTCACCTCGCAGCCGGGCGCCTCCGTGTTCTGGCAATCGCCGGCGTTATGTTGAGAAGGGATCGGCTCCGCCGCCGTCTTCCCGTCCCGCGAGTACCACCTGGTGATCCGGAGCCCGTGGGCGAAGTTGGCTGGGTCGGGAATGATCCCCACCGCGTTGGAGCGCCAATCCGGCGGGCCCAATCCCCCCGCTGGACCGCCCGTCCCTGGCGGACAGGTGGCGTAGTTGTCACCCAGGGTGAGGTACGCGGCGCCGCCCGAGACGATGAGGCTCCCCAGGTCGCCGCCGCAGACTCCCCACCGGGTGGTGTCGCTGATCGAGTGCGCCGAGGCGGCGGTGCCGGCGATCGGGCTATTCGGGGTGGGACCGACCAGTTGGGCTACCTGGCTGATCCCGCTTACCCGATAGGGGAACGGAGGCTCGGCGGCCCCGCCCCTAGCTCGCGCGGGGGTCAGGCAGCCGACCGCCAGGCAGCCTGCCGCCAGCAACCCGAGGCCGATGCGGTGAAGGTTGGCGAACTGGCCCGAGGGACCGCTCCCAGAGTTCCGCGCCCTTTGTGCGTGCGGTGTGGTGCCAAGAGGATCGCTCATGCGCCCTCCGGCGCCGGGTCAATCGGCAACCGCTCCTCCACCGGTAGTAAGGCGGGAAACGGGGCGTGCGGCTCGGTCTGATACCAGTACGCCGTGCTGGAGTAGTCGTCCGACCGCCGGTTATCGTGACCGTGCTCGATCGTGACATGGAGGTCGCGCTCGAAGAGCACCGGGTCTTCCAGGTGCAGACGGTAGAGGCTGATCTGGCCGGACCAGTTGGGTCCGCCCGGCAGGGGGATGCCGTGATAGGGGGCGCTCATCGCCTGGGATGGGCACCAGGCGGTGTTGAAATAGTCCTCGGTCCCGGTGCCGTGCAGACGGGGCGGCCACTCGTCGCGGTCCTGGTCGATCCAGATCATGTCGTCGCCCTCGCCGTACCAATTCCACTTCTCGGTCAGGCGCCGGTTGGTCACGTTCAGGTTGCAACCGACGTAGTGGCCGCGTCCGCGGGCTTCGAGAATGGTGTAGTTGCCCTTGCCGCCGATGTTCTTCCCCCCGAACTCCAGCTCCTCATTGCTCAGGGCTTCGGCTTCGTCGTGGGAGAGGCCGTCGCAGGGATTCTCGCGCCGCCACTGGGCGTGGAAGCGGAGGAGGTCGTCGTCGAGCCGATCATGCTCCTCGTAGTCAATATAGAAGTAGAAGAGCACCTCCTGGTCGGCGCAGTCGCTGCTCGCCGTGATCCGGGCTCCGGTCGCGAAGGGCATGGCGAAGAAGCAATTGAACGCCTTCCCATCCTCCGCGCTCATGGTCAGGGGAGCCGAGCTGAACGGGCGGGTCTTGGAATGTCCCATCCCGAAGAAATCACCCAGGGGCACCTCCACCGAGGGCGTCTCCTCGCCGTCCCACCACATGCGGAGAGTCACCTTCCGCAGGTGGTCCGCCTCCTTGCAGTCGGTGGTCACCCAGATGTGGGTGATGATTCCCGCTCCCTTCACCTCAAGCAGGGTAGCGGAGCCGCCGGGGGCCAGGTGCAGGCGGTCGTCGTTGCCGCCGGTCCGATCCCAACTTGAGGCGCGATGGCGGCGCCCGGGGCGGGCCCGTGCCAGGTCGCGCAGCGAGGTGCCGGGGCCGGTAAGACGCTCCTGTGTCATGGTGGTGATCCCTTTCGTACTGTTGAGTATTCTCGGGGCCTCCGGCCGCGGCCGGAGGCGCGTCTCCTGCCCCCACCCCTGGCCTTCCTATCCGACCGCGGTTGGAGGTCCGGCGCCGCGGCCGGAGGCTACCCCGTATCCACCGGCCCCGCCTCCAGCATCACCGGGCAGCGCGCCGGCAGGGTGAGCGTCACCACTCGCCGCCCCTCCAGGACGCCGAGATCCACTGACGGTTCCCCCTCCTGGCGCAAAGTGAGGCGTGAGCGAGCCACGTCCGCATGCGGGTCAAGTTCGATGCTCACCTCGCGCGGCTCGGGGGCCAGGTTCAGGAGCAGCCAGGCGACGCTTTCGTCCCGGTAGCCCCAGGCGGTTTGCATGACTGCCGGTACCGACATGGTGCCGCGCGACTCATGGTTCCGCATCTCCGGTGAGCAGTTGTAGAAGAAGTAGGAGAGGGTCAACGTCGGCGGCCCCTGCACGGTCAGCGCCGCCGGCCTCCGCATGGCGCCGTAGGCCAGGTAGCGGTTGGCCGCCCCGATCCGGGCCCTGGCCAGCCGGCCCACGAAGCGGGCCAGGTCGGGGTCGATGGTGAAGCGGCGTTCGGCGAAGAGGAAGTAGTGCTCCTCCACCACGTCCCGATGCGGCTCCAGATCCTCAAGCCCGCTGAACTCGTAGTTCAGCTCGATCAAGCCGCCCTGCAGGAATACCCGGCCCAGGATGAAGTAGACGAAGTTGCCCTGCTCGCGGCTCAGCTTGGCCCATCCATCCATCCGTACCGGGCCATATTCATGGTAGATGTAGGTGAATAGGGGAATCTTCTCGGCCTTCCCCTGCTCGATCAGATCGAGGAAAGGACCGGCCTCGAACGGGGCCGCCGGACTGGCCTCGGCCCGCGCCTGGTAGAACCAGAGATAGGGGAGCATCTGCTCGTTGATCATCTCCGTGCCCTGCGGGATCACCGGCCCGCCCGCCGCCTCGCGCATGGCGGTCGCCGTCTCGGCCAGCATGGCTTTGTAGGCGCCGGAGATCGCCGCTGCGTCGCCCGGCGCGTGTTCATGCTGGTCCGAGAGACAGGTGTGGCGGACGTTGTTCACGGAGATGTCGTAATACACCCCATCCACCTGGTACTCCCGGACCAACTGGCGGTCGCGCTCGGCGTGCAAGGTTCGGGTGAAGGGGCTGGCCGGACAGAGGAAGGGGAAGTGATAGGCGTCCCGGCTCAAGGTGGGAGAAGGGAGCACCTGCAAGGCCCGTGCCCCGTCCGCCGCCTCGGCCTTCTCCTCCCCCTGGCCAAAGAGCAAATCGAACTCGAACGGGACCAGATAATCATCGTGGCTCCGGATGTGCGCAAGGTTGGCGGGATGGAAGCGGGCTGGAAACCAATCGGCCAAACCCCCCGGGAGGCTGTTCCGGTAGTTCGCCTCGGTTTTGGGCCAATTCGGACCCAGCAGATGCATGACCGGCGTCCCGGCGATCCGGTCGATCTCGGCCAGCCAGGGGGTACGGTCATACCGCGGATTGATCCCGAAGGTGCAGAGCCCCACCTGCTCGAACAGCCACCGGGGGCGGTCGTCGCGGGCCCAGAGCGGTCCCCGCGCCGCCCAGGCTTGGGCCAGGGCCCAGCCCTGGTAGCGGTCCGCCGCGTCGCACCAGGCGCCGCCATCCAGGGCCGCCAGTACGGTGGGGTATGCGGGCAGCACGTCCCGGCGGCCGGCGTAGTCGCCGGGGCTATGCCAGACCGCCATCCGCAGATCCCCGTCCGGATGACGATAAGCATTCAGCCATTTCTCCCGCCCCTCGCCGTCCTCGGTGGCCAGATAGAAGCCGCCCCGGCCCACGGCGCTATAGGCCATGAACTGCATGGTGCTCCCGCTAAACCCTTCGGGGTAGAGGCCGAGAACCACGGGCTGTTCGCCCTCAGTCTCGCTCACGATTGGGGGCAGGACATGGAGCGGATCGTGGACCAGGAAGCCGGTGGCATAGGGGTGGACGAGCTCGTCATCCTCCGGGATCTCGCCCAGAGCCCCGATCCCCGCCAGATAGGGGTAGGCGAGGGCCGCCACCGGCAATCCCTCGGGATTGTGCAGGGCCACGGTCCACTGGAGGTCACCAGTGGGGTCCAGGGCCAATCCCGCCTCGATTCTCACGCCCTGGTCGAGAGTCCAGCCGATGCGAACCCGGCCCTGGGATACCTCCTCAACCGTGCAGGCTCGCCACTCACGCCGGATCGTGCCATCGGCCAGGATCACCATGAAGGGATGCGCGGCGGCGAGTTCCGGATCAGCGATCAGCGCCAGACCGGCGCCCCGGTGCTCGACCGCGCGCACGGCGCCGGAGGCGCGGTCCACGACTGCCCGCAAACGAGCGTTTTCCAGAACGAGGTGTTCCATAGCGCCTTCTTCCTATGGGGTCTCCGACCGCGGTCGGCTGTACAGGGCCACCTTTTTAGGGGCGCGAGTCTCCACGCCCGCCCTCGCGAAAGTGAGGGTGTATTTTAGGGGCGCGGGTCTCCGTTTCCTCCGTGTTTCCGTGATTCACCGCCCCCCAAACCCGCTCAAGGCAATTCCCCGCACGAAATAGCGCTGCGCGAACACGAAGATGATGATCAGGGGCGCCACGGTCATGGTGGCGGCCGCCATCAGCAACGGCACGTTGGTGAACTCCTCCGTGCCGCCGGTGGCGAAGACCGCCAGACCGAGGGTGAGGGTCATCACGTTGTTGCTGTTGAGCATGACCAAGGGCCAGGTGAAGTCGTTCCAGACCGTCATGATGGTGAGGACGCCGAGCACGGTGAGGGCCGATCCGGTGAGCGGCAGGATAATCTGCCAGTAGATGCGGACCAGCCCCGCCCCGTCGATAGTCGCCGCCTCGTCCAGGTCGCGGGGAATCCCCAACATGAACTGGCGCAACAGGAAGGTGCCGAAGGCGCTG
>JANWHO010000191.1 GCA_025450375.1 Chloroflexota bacterium | reverse complement strand
GTTGTCGAGGATCGATGAATCGGTGTAGTGCGAACGCGGCGGCACCTGACGCCTGGCCATCAAATAGAATTCATCGGAGAGAAAGACAATGGGCTCGCCCAACCTCTCACGGTTGGCCTTTTGATACGGCTGCAACTCACGAATTACTCTCAGAGCCTCGTCAGGGCGAAACCGGCGTAAGGGGTTCCGCGAGGACGCGGTCCGTTCGGTGCGGATACGAGTAAGGCCCACCGGGACGGCGGAAATAGTCCGGACCATCGGGTAGCGGTCGAGAAGATCGCGAGTGGTCGTGTGCAGGTCATCGGTATCGTTAATCCCTGGGCAGAGCACCAGTTGGGTGTGAACGGCTATCCCCAAGGCATTCAGGCGGTCTATCTGCTCCAGAATATCGGGTGCGCGCTTATTCCCCAACAAACGGGCCCGCAGCACGGGGTTCGTGCTGTGAACCGAGAGATAGAGCGGCGAGAGCCGCTGCTCGCCAATCCGCGCCCAGTCCTCGTCGGTCAAATTGGTCAAGGTGACGAAGCTGGCATTGAGAAAGGAGAAACGATAATCATCATCTTTAATGTGCAGAGTAGAGCGCATTCCCTTGGGGAGCTGGGTGACGAAGCAAAATGGACAGTGATTGTCGCACTCGCTAATGTCCTCCAGGGTGAGTTCGGGCAGGACGATCCCCAGATCCTCGTCAGGGTGCTTACGGACCCGCACCAAGCGCGAGAGGTCGCCGCGCCGGAGGTCGAGGATCACTTTGTCCTCGGAGGCGTAAAAGCGGTAATCGATGGGGTCGCGGAGCGGATGCCCATTGATCGAGAACACCACGTCACCGGCCACGATTTTGGCCTGTTCCGCCAGGCTGCCGGGCAACACATCGAGCACCGTGCCCGGGTGCCCGGCCCGCTGAGCCCGCGGATTGACCACCGGTACAAAAGACATACTTATCACACGTCCGAGAAACTGCTAGACTGGGAACAAACAGAAATCAGGTCAGGGCGGCGGAGGACACGCGGTGTCTCTCAAGACGCCACACGACAGTATAACAGTCTCCGTGGTTATGTCGAAATGACTCGGTATGGTAATGGGGAGAGTGGTTCGTGATGTTCAAAGGGTTTATCGGCCAAACGGTGGGGGTGGTGTGCATTCCGCTCTGGTTGGGCATGACGGTCTACTTTATGTCCCGCGCCGCCACCCCTAACGCAAGCGATGCCGGCAACTGGTTCATCGGCTTCGTGCTCTTGACGGTGTTGTTCATCGCCATCATGGTGTTTTGGAAGCGGGTGTTCGATCAGGAGTGAGGCTGGCGCACCTTTCCAAGCATGTACGCCGCAAGCCCCAGGCGATCTCGTTATGGTTCGGCGTAGATCCCGTGATACTCGGCCGGTAGCAACGCGGTTATCCGGCGCATCACCTGATCGGCGGCGGCCTTGCGGGCGGAACTCCCGCCGCCCCGAGCCACCGCGAACGGCTCTCCGAGCCGCATTCTAATCTCGGGTCGACTGAGGAATCCCCGCGCGATCTCCGCCGGCGGCTGGTGAAGACGGAGGCGCTCGGTGCCGGTAATGGCCGCCGGCACGATTGGGCTGTTGGTTCGCGCTGCCAGGAGAACGGCGCCGGTTCGCGCTTCCTGGGCTCCAGTGGCCCGGCTCCGATGGCCTTCGGGAAAGATCATGATCACCTCGCCCGCCCGGAGCAACTCCTCCGCCCGCCGCAAGCCCTCGCGATCCGGCGCTCCCCGGCGGATCGGGAAGCTACCGGCCAGACGGAGGTACAAACCGAGTGCCGGGACACCGAACAATTCCTCCTTGGCCATGAAGTGCAACTGGCGCGGCAGCAAGCAACCGAGCAATACGGGATCAAGCATGGTCAGGTGGTTGCTGACCAGGACAACCCCGCCCTTTCGAGGTAAGCGAGAAAGGTTCTCGGCCCGTACGCGGCCCAGCAAGGTGAAGAGCAGGCGCAAGGGTACGCGGTTGGCCTCGTAAAACGTCTTCAAGGCGCGCGGCTCCCCAGCCGTTCTTTTACCAATGCCAGCACCCGCGCCAGCACCTGCTCACTGGTCAAGGCACTGGTATCCACCAGCACGGCATCCGAAGCCTGCCGCAGCGGAGCCACGGCGCGCGAGGAATCGAGGCGGTCACGCCGGAGCAGTTCGGCAAGTGTATCCTCCAACCGTTCGTCGATCCCGGCTGCCCGCCGCTCGCTGTTGCGCCGCCGCGCCCGTTCCTCGGCGCCGGCCGTCACGAAGAATTTCACCGTGGCATCGGGAAGGACCTCGGTACCAATGTCCCGCCCCACCATCACCACCGACCGCGTCCGCGCGATCGCCCGCTGCTGCCGCGCCATGGCCGCGCGGACCCCAGGGTAACGAGAAACCACCGACACCTGCCGATCCACGTCCGGGCCGCGGAGGCCGGCGGTAATGTCGATGCCATCCGCCAACAACGGAGGATTAACCGCGTCAGCCTGGCCTAGCTCGGGCAAAGAAAAGCGGACGGTCTGGGCCAGGCCCGTGACGGCCAACTCGTCCGAGGGATCCAGGCCCCGTTCCAGGGCCAGGAAAGTCAATCCTCGATACATCACCCCGGTGTCCAGGTACAGGGAGGCCAGGGCGCGCGCTAGGTCGCGGCCAATGGTGGATTTTCCCGAGGCGACCGGCCCATCAATGGCGATGCTGACCGGGTCGCTCATTGGTCGCCGGTTCCCGCGCTTCCCCGGTCACGCGGCGGGCGGCGACCGGGGCGCGACGCGGCGCCACCTTCGTCAGGCCGGGCTCGCCGCGATAGGAGGCTGGTCACCTCCTGTTGGGTAAGGTTCCGCCAATGGCCCTGCCCTAACCAACCAAGGAGTAAGTTCCCGAAGCGCCGGCGAATCAGCCGCTTCACGGGAATCCCCGCGCCGGCGCACAACAACCGCACTTCCCGGCGTCTGCCTTCCACCATCACCACGGACAGCACGGCGCTGTTGCCCTCCGGGCGCTTCTCACTGGCCGCCACGGGGCGCGCGAGCCTTCCATCGAGCATAATGCCCTGGCGCAGCCGTTCCATGCCTCCTGGAGGCACTGGGCCCGCGACCCTCACTTCGTATTCGCGTTCGACCGCGTGCCTGGGGTGGGCGATTTGGTCCGCCCAGTCCCCATCGGTGGTCAGGATGAGCAATCCCTCGGTCTCCCTGTCCAGGCGGCCCACGCTAAACAGGCCGGGGATGTCGGGGAGCAGATCATACACGGTGGGCCGCCCCTCCGGATCGCTGCGGGTGGTGACGTAGCCGGGCGGTTTGTGTAACAGCAGATACCTCGGTTGCTCGGTCCGGCGTATCCGCTCGCCGTCCACCGTGACCGTATCACGCACCAGGTCGGCGCGAGTGCCAAGCTCCCGCACCGTCCTCCCATTGATCGCGACCCGCCCCTCAACGATCAACTGCTCGACCGCGCGGCGCGAGGCTACCCCGCTCCGCGCCAACACCTTTTGTAATCGCTCCTCCATGGTCGCCCCGAGGCGTAGCCTCCTTCTAGGCTTCCGCCAGATCAAGCGCGAGTTGGGCCAGGGTACGCACCGGATGCCCGGTGGCGAGGCCCTTGGCGTAATAGGCGCTGGCACTATCGGCGAAGGCGGTGGGCGCGATATCCAGGTGCGCCCACGGTTGGGAACCGGTAAACTCCTTCAGGAACATGGCGGCCGTGATCGCCCCGCCTTCGCGGCCCCCGATGTTCCGCAGATCGGCGCAGGAGCTGTCCAGAAGCTCTCGGAAATCGGGATCCAGCGGTAAGGGCCAGAGCCGCTCCCCGGTGGTCCGGGCGGCGGCGAGCAACCGATCACGGACCGCGTCGTCGCTCGAGAACAGGCCGCTGTAAAACGGCCCGAGCGCGACACTGCACGCGCCGGTAAGGGTAGCGGCGTCCACGATCGGCGCCAGGCCCAATTCCACCGCGTAGCTCAGGGCGTCGGCCAGAACCAGGCGGCCCTCGGCGTCCGTATTCTGAATCTCAATCGTCTTGCCGTTCATGGCCCGCAGAATGTCACCGGGCCGGAATGCATTCCCATCCGGCATGTTCTCGGCCGTGGCGACAATCGCGGTGACATTCAGGCGAGGACGGAGGGCGCCAATCACCTGCATCGCTCCCAGCATGGCGGCGGCGCCCCCCATGTCCGTTTTCATGGTGTGCATATCCTGCCCCGGCTTGAGGGAGATGCCGCCGGTATCGAAGGTAATCCCCTTCCCGACCAGTCCCAGGGTCGGCTTGGCGCTCCCTGGGTCGCCCTCGTAGCGGAGCACCACCAACCGGGGCGGATTCACGCTGCCCTGACCCACCGCCAGAAGCGCTCCCATCCCTCGCCGGCGCAACTCCTCGGGTTCGAAGATCTCTACTGTCATCCCGAACGAAGTGCCCATGGCCCGCGCCCGCTCCGCCAGTTCGGCGGGAGTCAAGGTGTTCGGTGGCTCGTTCGCCAGATCGCGGGCGAAGTTGGCGCCCGCGGCCATCACCTCGCCCAACTTGATCCCCTGGGTGAGCGCGTCCAGGGCACCGGAACGGACAAGCGCGACCTGCTCCAGCCGGGACGGCTCCTGTTCGCCGCTCCGGTAGCGATCAAAACGGTAGGCCGCGAGCAGCACTCCCTCGGTGATCGCCCGCGCGAAGTCCGCTCCGGCGAACCGCCCCTCGCCGAAGAGGGCGAAGGCAGCCGACGCATACTTGGTTCCGAGTACCGCCTTGGTCGCTAGACCGGCCGCCCGGCGGGCCGCCTCGGGAGTAAAGTCCTCGCGCTTGCCGAGCCCAACCACGAACACCCGAGAGGCGGATACGCGCCCCAGCGTATGGATGCCCACGACCTCGCCGGCTTTTCCCTGTACTTCTTTCCGGTCTCGCATGGCCGCGATCACCCCGCCCAGGGCATCATCAAGCGTTGTCTCGTCCGGCGAGGCCGCCCCGTCCTCGAATAGCCCTAGGAGAAGCACATCCGCCCGTACGTCGGTAATCGACTTCGTATCCTCGCCAAAAATTCGCATGCCTTGACCCCCCAAAATTTCTTTCTTACCCGGAAGAGTACCAGATTCTCGGGCGAGGTTTCGTAGGGCGATGCCATAGTGCATGTTCCGTAGCCAATTCAGGTCATAGATACCGAGGGTAGCAATTGCTACGATGTTATTGCGCTCTGATGTGACTGGAGGAGTGATTGAATGTCTGTCCAAATGCCCCAGCGGCCCGAAGGCATGAAGCCCAACGAAAGCTCCAATGTGAGCCCGATCCGCGGAACCTCCGTCCCCTCCCACTCGCTCATGATGAGCGATCGGGGGGCTAGTATCGCCGCTCAGGTCTCACTGTCCCACACCGCGCGACTGACCGACTCCTTCAATGCCCGGCAATCGGCCCAGGGTGCCGCGGCCAGCCTCATGCATACTCATGCCGTCCTCGATGCCTCGCACACCGCCCTTCAACGAGAGGCCCGCATCTTCGACCGGCAGGCATAAGACGTCCACCCCATGGTGGCCGCCCCTGGCCCCATTGTCCGCGGCCCATGTCTCGGCGGCCAATTGCTCGCTCGCGCCCCGCGCCTGCCCAAGCTCCGTTCTGCTTGACTATTTTCAGACCCTCTGGTGTACGGGGCGGAAGGGCTGCCTGTCTTCATGCGGACGCCGCTCAGGTCGCTGGGGAACCGTACTCCCGTGCAGGAGATCGTGGCAGGCCACAGTGAGCGCGTGATCGAAATTCGGGCCGCGGAGTATGAAGGTCTCGGATTCTAAATGCCGCTCATCAGCCGGATAGCTCCTTGGTCCGGCACGGTGTATCGGCATTTGCCGAGCGGGGTCACAAAGAATGCCGATGTCCTGGACTTCAGATATGCTGGACGAGCCTCGGACAACCGCTGGAAT
>JANWHO010000190.1 GCA_025450375.1 Chloroflexota bacterium | reverse complement strand
TGTGCCTCTTCACCCCAGGGATTAATCTGGTAGCCCTGACCATCTTGATCGGACGGAAGTTGGGCGGCGCACCCGGCATCGCGGTATCGGTGGCGGGCCTAATGCTACCCAGCGCGGCGGTCACCTGTATCCTCGCGGCAGGCTTCGAGGCGGTGCAGCATAGTACCGCCGTGCACGCCATACTCCGAGGAGTTGTCCCGGCCACGGCCGGAATCATGGCCGTGGTGGGCGTGAACTTCGCCGCGCCGGTGGCCCAACGAGCGAGGGAGGATGGTCCTCGGATCATGGGCATCTGCATTGCCATCATCCTTGCCGTCACCTTGGCTCTGACGGCGCTCAGATTGTCCGCTGCCGCCGTAATCGTCGTTGCCGCGGTGTTGGGGGTCATGATCTTCACACCCTGGAAAGGGGTTCCCCTTCCCCCTGATTCCCAACCTCTGACCGACGAAACCCCGTTCCCATGATCAACCCTTTTATCTACTTTTTGATGTTTCTGAAAGCATCACTGTTCTCGACTGGCGGCCTGAGCAATTTGCCTAGCCTGCATCAGGATTTGATCGGGACCGGCTGGGCGGCGGACGCGCAGTTTGGCCAGTCAATCGCCATTGGACAGATCAGCCCCGGACCAAACGGCCTATGGGTCATTAGCCTTGGGTATCTCACCTATGGCTATTTTGGTGCTGTCCTGGCCCTGATAGCCATAGTGCTTCCCCCATTTCTGGTCCTGGGGGTGGCCGCTGTCTTCGCCCGAATCGCCCGTACGCGTTGGGTCGACGGACTGATGCGCGGATTGTCCCTGGCGGTGATAGGAGTGATGGCATCGGTCTGCTGGACCATTCTGCGCCAACCTGGCGTCATCTGGAGCGGCTGGCTGATTGCCGTGGGCGCTCTTCTACTTGCCGCTTCACGACGAGTGAATCTGATTGTCATTTTGGGACTGGGAGGCGCGGCGGGGTATATCCTGTATCGGTAGCCAGGGGCTCGAAAATCCAGGAGCAGTCAGAGAAGGGAAGAAGCTTTTGGCCTATGCATCGGTAAACGTGTTCGCGGTGCGCGAGGAAGACTGGGAATCATTTGTCTCCTTGCAGGACGATGCCTTCGTTCCCCTGCTTCGCGGGCAGGCGGGCTTCAAGGGTTTCGAACTGGTGAGAACTGGACCCGCGACCGGGGTGGCTACCATTTGGTGGGCATCCGAGCAGGCGCGCGTGGCGGCTACCCCGGCGCTCCATGCGTGGGTGAGCGTCCATCTGGACCCCTACTTTGTCTCTCTCGACAACCCCGCGGGACCAGTGATTCTTACAACCCTCGAACAGGCTTGAAGAGCTGAACTATCATCCAGCCGTCATTTCCGGCTCATCGAAGGGTCATACTCCTCCTCTACGCTTATCAAGTGCCCGGAGCGGGCATCGGGACATGCGGAGTGTCCTGACAGAGGTAGTGGGACAAGGAGAGTTTCCCATGGATCAGCAGGAATTCACGACGGGTAGCGCGGTCAACTCAAGCGGACGGGCGGGGCCCATTCGGCGGTGGCTCACCAGCACCGCTATCGTGGCCGGGGGGATTACGGTCGGCGGACTCGCCTTCACTCATGGCGGTCCAAGCACCGCCAACGCCAACGCCGCGGCGGGTAGCGGCACCGTGACCAGCCTCGCGAACGTCGCGAGCACCATTTCAAGCAGCACCGTGACTGGCCCGCGCGGACTCGGCAGGGGCATGATGGGCGGTAGAGGCTTTGGCGGCGGCCTCACGGTCACCGGGGTGAGCGGCAACACGATCACGGCCACCACTAGGGATGGCGGCACGGTGACGATCACGGTCAGTGGCAGCACCACCTATGACGAAGCGGGGGCCACGGTGACGCTGGCCGCTATCCAGTCGGGACAGAGGATTTCGCTCCGCGGCAGCAGCACGGGAACCAATGCTGTTACCGCGACCAACATCGCGATCATTCTGCCAGTCGAAAATGGGGTGGTGACCAATGTCAGCGGGACCACCCTGACTATCACCAGCTTTGACGGCTCGACCCATGTGATCAACCTGGAGACGGGCACCCGGTTCCAGAAAGCGGGCGCCTCGGAAACCGCGACGGATGTCACAAGCGGCAGCGCGATTACTGCCACCGGACCTACCAATAGCGACGGCTCCCTGAATGCCGACCTGGTGACCATCGAGGTGCCGCGGCTCAGGGGCCAGGTCACGGCCGTCGCCAACGGTTCCTATACGGTAACCGCACCCGATGGCGGGACGGCTACGATCACCACGACCAGTAGCACCGTGTATGTCAACGCGGACGGCACCGCCGCCCAGGCGAGCACGATAAGCGCGAACACCGTAATCTCCGCCGAAGGTACCTTGAGTGCCGATGGTAAGACCCTAACCGCGCTCAGGATCACCATTCTCCCGGCGAAGGGAATCGGCGCCGGGCCTGGCGGTTGGGATCTAGGCGGGGTTGGTGGCGCCACAACCCCTGGCTCGGGTAGCGGCACCTCGACCAGCACGGCCGGAGGAACCGGGGTCTAGGACCTTCCGGCGCCAGCCTCCCCTGCTTGCGCCCTAGATACACGGTACCGGCCCAGGCACGCTGCCGGGGCCGGTACCGTGTATCTGGTTCATGAGGTTGGAGTATTAGCGAACTTGCACGGTGACCCCGTTACGGTATTCGTACACCGTGGAGTCATGACGTACCAGGAAGGAAACTCCATCATGGTGGTCATAGATGAGCATCCCGGTCGTGGTGAACTGGGTGGCAACTCCCTTAAAGGTACTCTCGTTCTCCAAAGCATCTCCTACCAGGGAGCGCGCATGCGAGTGGAACGCGGCAAATGCGAAAACGAACTTCGGTTTGCCAGTGGCCACATGGCCAATCGGGGTCGGCAGGGCCGCGGCGTTATTGTTCGAGCAGAAGGGCAATTTGGATTGGTTGCAGATGCTGCTGTTGGAGAGTGACAGGTGATTCGCCTCAATGACCTCATAGACCCCCACGCCAATCGCGATGAGAAATAGGAGGAAGATCAGTCGACGAATAGGGCGCCAGGTAAGGAAAAACGGCTTGTGGATCAACTGGGCGGTCACGGTTTTCGCGGGGCCCGCGTTGGGCGCCGCCTTCACCTGAAAGTCGAAATACTTGCGTGGCCCGGCGATGGACGAGCGGCGAGGGCGAACCTTCAGGTCAACGGTTGCCTTCTGGCCCGCCGCGATGTGCGCCACCTTGGGGTTGAAGCGGAAACCGCAACCGTCCTCCGCGTCCTCCGCGCTCAGTTCGACCTCGATGTCCGCGTTGCCGCCGTTCTTCATGGTCAGGGCGTATTTGCCCCGCCGGCCGGTCATTTTCGTGGGATTGATCTGCACATCGAAGGAGGCCACGGACCCGATCTGGAGCACACCATCGGCCCGGCTCGACTGGGAAGGGTCGGCGCGCGACAGCGCGGTTACCGTGAAGGGATAGGTGCCGGCCTTGGTCCCGCTTCCTTGTGGCGGGTGGATGGTCAGTTTGGCTATTTCCTTGTCCTGTGGGAACAGGGCCACGCTGACATTGGAAAGGCTATACCAGGTGGCCGGCAACTGATCGAGTTCGACCGCGTATTGGTCTACCGTGGAACCCACGTTCTGAATGATGATCTCGGACTCGATTGGCGCCCCATCCTGCTTCGCCACCAGCCTATCCGGGTTGAGCGAAATGCGAATCGCCTCAGCCATTTTCCCACGCTCCCCAGGTACTTCCGTTCATCCCCACTCTCTTGACTGGCTTCTTGGATACCCACCGCCAGCGGCCATGGCTCCCTCGGCCGCTTCATCCTCGTCAGTTCTCCCGCCGTCAGGGAGTTGCCCCATGATTCCCTGTGTGTGCCGGCAGTGTGCCGTGACCGCCTGGGGCAGGAGGGACGGTTGAACAGAACAGATTCATTCGCTCACAGGTGGCCTTGGTGAAACTTGCCTTCCACTGGGGCGCCTTATGTTGGATGCCGGACACGCCCCCTTCCGCCGTGACAAAAACCACCACCGCCGCCAGTATAACTGTTAGCTTGAAAATGGTGCGAACAGGCCGCCAGGTTGTTAAACGGGGTGTGTGTACGATGCGGCCCTGTATGCTCTTTGCCATTCCCTGGGCCGGTTTTGCCGTCACCTGAAATGCATAATCCTTCCTCTGGCCCACAAAGCCCGAGCGCTGGGGCCGTACCGTCAGGACGACAGTTTGCCGGCGTCCGGGCTCCAGGGTCACGTCCTCTGGTCGAAATTGGTAGAGGCAGTTCTCTTCGTCGTCGGTAGCCTGCAGGTCGAGGGACAACGTGGCGTTGCCGTTGTTTCGCATGGTCAGCGTATAGCGGCCCTTCCGCCCGATCACCTTCTTCGGGTTCATATCCAGGTCGAACTGGTAATTGGCTGCCACGCTCAGATTGACCATCACTTCTCGCCGATTATCCGGATCGACCGTGGAGGTGACTACCACCCGGAATGGGTAGTCACCGGCGCGCGCGGTCGCCTCTGGACGGACCGTGAAACGCACTACCTCGCGGGCCCCGGGAAACAGCGCCACCGGTGTCGCGGGAACCGTGCACCAGGCATCATCAAGTCCTTCAACGGACAGGGTAAACTGATCGACTACCGTGCCCCGATTATGTATGGTGACCGAGACCTGTGCCGGAGGCACATTCGGGGCCATGGTCAGGCTGGATGGTTGGACATCCACGTCAATCTGATTAGCCATCGATCGCGCTCGGTTCGGTCATCTCTCCCCCTGCCTTCTCATCGTGGCGCTAGCCCAAACTCGGTACCTGTGGCCAGTTTAAGGTTACCGATTGCGAGCCCTCTAGCGCATTGCTGTCGATTACCAGGGTCGCGGTTTCGGCAAAGTATTCAGGGCGGGGGAAACTGACGGTAATCGTGCACTGCCCGCCCGCCGAGATGTTGCCGCAGCCAGAATTCGGCGTCACCTTGAAAAAGGTGCTCTCCGGTCGGCCCTGGCTATCCGTACCCGTGACTGTCACGGTGCCCACCTGGAGTATGCCACCACCAGTGTTCGTGACCGTGATCGGCACCGGATCGGGCGGCAGGAAACAGTTGGATTGGCCGGACCTGGGATCGTTTGGGCACGGGACGAAGGTGACGCTGGATGGCGATACCGAGATGCTGGGCACGCATTGCCCTTGTCCTTGCGCCAAGCCCACTGGGACCGTTTGCGTGCCGTTAGCGGCGTTTGGCGCGAGGATGTTCAGGGTCGCGGTTGGAGGGCTGCCGTTGTAGCAGCCCTTGAAAACCACGGTGGTGGTGCAGGTCGAGCCCACGGGAAGCGAGGAGACGCCCGCGCATGGATTCGGGCTAGTGGTCAGGGTAAGTTGCGAGGTCCCGTTCGCGGTCAGCGATACCTGAATGGGACCGGTGAGTACACCTGGACCAGTATTGGTGATGGTGAGCGTTCCCTCGATAGGTAGGTTGACGGGGGTGTTAAGCGGATGCGACAGGATAAGTGGGTTGGGCCCCACGTCAATTGACGGCGGTACCACGGTCGCGGTATTGGTTGGCGTATCCGTGGCCGTATCCGTCGGTGGCACCGGTGTGTTGGTAGCTGTCAAAGTGGGCGTCCAGGTAGGCGTCCAGGTAGGGGTGGGCGGCACGGGGGTCGCCGTGGCGGTGGCGGTTGGCGGCACCGGCGTGCGGGTCGCGGTTCGCGTGGGAGGAACCAGCGTCGGGGTGCGCGTGGCCGTCCTGGTGGCGGGCACTCGGGTGGGAGTCCGGGTGGGAGTCTTGGTCGGAGGCGGTTTGGTGGCCGTGGCCGTCCGCGTGGGAGTCAAGGTCGGGACAAAATGAATCGATGGTGCCGGGGTGTGAGTCGCCGGCACTGGGGTATGACTGGGAATCCGTGTGGCGGTCGCGGTGGAAGGATGGGGATGGCTGGCCGGGATCCTGGTTGGAGTCGCGGTCTGAGTCGGCGTCGCGGACGGGCGCGGATGGCTGACCGGATGCGGGGTGGGCGTACGGGTCGCGGTCGCGACGCGCGTTCTGGACGGAGTTGGGGTTGGCGTGGGGGTGTTGCTCCGGACAACGTGGTGCCGCGCGGGCGTGGGGGTGAGCGTCTTCGTGGCGGTGGGCCTGTGCGTCGGGCGAGGCACTGGTCCATGGCCTCGGACCACTGTCGGGGTCGGAGTGCTGGTCGGAGAATTCGTACTGGTGGCCGAGGGCGTCCTGGTTGGCGTGATTGTTGGTCCGGACACCGTGACATAGGCTCGGGTTGTGCCGGCATCGTTAGTCGCCTCCAGCAGCAGCACTCTCGATCCCGGCGGAGGCGGCGCGTGGCCATTCAGCGACACTATGTGTCCGCCCAGCCGTGCGTTGACAGCGCCGACGACGTGCCACGAGACCAACTTCCCAGACGTGCCGACGGTCAGCGCGAACGACTTGATCACTGGTAAGGCGACCCTGAATAGTCTCGCCGTGGTGGCCCCACCAGCATAGGACACACGCAAACGGGCCTCACGGCGTATAAAGCCATTACTCGCTTCCAGGGTAAAGAGCTCTCCCGCGCGCCGCGCGCCAACCTGCAATCTACCTGAGAGTCCAACCCGCTTCCCATTGAGGAGCACGAGGTGGGCGCCCGTGGTTTGCCAGCGCAGTTCGGTGACGCCGATCACCGCTGCCGGCCCGGCGGCGAACGCCACGATTCGCGGCGAAGCCAACGCTACCTGGGTCGTCCGAATTGGATTTGCCTTCGGGTCTCCAACAACCAACAGCGTAGCCGTAACATCGCCGTACAGGTTGGCGGCTCGGAGTCGGTATGTAGCGGGCCCGGCAGGTTCGGCTTGGCTCCCACTCTGGGATACCTTCCGACCGTTGAGCGTCACCTGCCGCGCTGAGGTTACCTGCCAGACCAGCAGCGCGGCGTGTCCGCGCGGATTCAGTCCCAAAGTAAGCCGTTTGACTTGCGGGAGATACTGGGCCGCTGGGACGGCCTTGCCAGTCGCTTGGGTCTGCGATGGCTGGAGCATGAGCAATCGGGAAGTCGTGCCGGCTGGGCTCGTGGCGGTCAGACTCAGGGTGCGGCTGGTGGTAAGCGGTATGGTTGCCTGCCCGATGTCCGCCACGAGGCGCAAATCAAGGAGCACCTCGGTCGCGTGGCTCGTTACCCATTGCACCCGCGCTGAACCATTCGGCAGTGGCGCGATGGTAAGAGAGCTGATCGAAGGAGGCGGCCCCGAGATGGTGGCGGGAGTGAGCCGGAGAGCCGGAAGCGTAGCGGGTAACGCGGTAGGGACGACGGCGCGGACGGGCCGCCGATGCACGGCGGCGGTAGTGCGCGCCCCGGCTAGAAATATGAGCAGGAGGAGGAGGAGCAAGAGGAGGAGAAGTAACCAGCGGGGCAGGCGGCGCAACCAAAGGGGCAGCGAGAGCGAAGTGAAGCGCGGTTCATAGACAAAAGTCGCCCGTCTCAGGAGAGCTGGGTTCGGGGGCGCCTCGGGTGACTCGCCGCGTTTGAGAGCCCAGACCTCGATCTCGTATGGATGAAGCTCACCAATGGTCTCACGTTTCTTGGGCCAGGTTTCAAGTGAAACCGCCCGCTGGCCGCCCGGAGGAAGGGTAAGCGAGCCCTCGACATCAGGCACGAAACGCAGTCCATCCTCACTGTCTCGGGCCATCAGGGTAAATAATTGCGGACCGTTGGTCAGATTGCGGATCCGGGCCACGAAGCGGACCCGTTTCCCCGTGACGCGCTTGGGTGAGAGGTCGAACTCGACCGTTCCCGTCGGTTGAATGACCAGACTAAATTCCACCGACGTCCGGAGAAGGGGTTCCGCCTCACTGGTGGCGGTAATGGTAATTGGATACGTGCCCGCCCCGGTCGCCAGCCCCTCCGGCGGCGCGAGGCTAAAGCGCATCTGCTTTTTGTCGCCTGGGAAGAGGGGAACGCTCACGGCCGCCAGGTCGCGCCACTCCTCGGGCACGCCGGTGGCCTCTATCCGATAGCGGTCGACAATCTGACTTTTATTCTCCACTGAAAGCGTGAGTTCGACCCGGCCGCCGGGGTAGGTCGTGGCCTGCGTGGGCGTCAGACTGATGCTTGGCAAGTCGCTCATGTCACCAGAATCCGCACGGAACTTACGATCTGACCATTTGGGTTTCGGGCAATCAGAGTGTAGCGGGAAGATGCCAGGGGCGGGCGGAGGACGTGGCGCCCGGAGAATGGCACCGCCGCCCCGTTTAACCGCGCGGATACCGCGTTGGTGACCCGCCAGACCAGGACATACGGCTGCCCAGCGTGGAGGTGCTGAAGGGTGAAAGTTGCAATTGAGGGAAGCTGAAGCACTGAGGCGCCGGATTGGGCCCGCGGATCAGGAGGCAGTGACAGCATGGACGTGGTGATGCCGGCGGCGTTCCTCGCTTGAAGAACATACTTTCGTGGACCGGCCGGCATCAGGGTTTCGCTCCCCTTCGGGGCCACGGCTTTCTTATTCAGGAGCCGCGCGTCAGCCCCCAACACTTGCCAGGCCAGAGTCGGTATGCCGGTATGGGGATTGACATGGACGGAGAATTGGCGAATCTCGGGCGACCCGATCCGCTGTGGAGGGGCGACAAGGGAGAGCGTTCGCACTGGGGGGGGAACCACTCGGAGGAACCGTACCACGGTACTACCACCGTTCGACGCGGTCAGGACAAGCGTGCGGGGCGCCGTCACGGTGATCGCCTGCTGACCGGACTGCCCGACGACCCGGCCGCCAAGGTCGACCTTGAGCGCCCCCTTGATCCGCCAGGCAATTGACGCGCCACCCTTCGGTCCAACTTGAATCCCAAATGACTCTATGGTAGGCGGCGGAATCTGGGTGGGCTTCGGGGTAGGAATCTGGGTCGCGCGTGCTTGAGTGGGTGACAGGGCCGCGGTGGCGGATCGGGGGACGTTTGAAGGGTTGCTGCCCGCGATAACGTTCCCGGTGCCGCGACCGGCGAGAAAGAGAAGGGCGAGCAAGAATAGCAGGAGAGCCAGGAGGGCCCAGATCGGCAGCCGCCGGAGCCACCTGGGCAGCGCAAGGGCGCGCATCGGAGGAAGATAGATGAACTGACTGGAGCGTTTCAGCGCCGGTTCGAGGAGATCCTCACTCCCTGGGCGGAGGCCGCGGAACTCAATATCGTAGGGATGAGGGGGCCCAACCGTTTCGCCCCGCTTTGGCCACACCGACACCCGAACCGATCGTTCCTGTCCCGGCGGGACGGGGACGGGTCCTTCGGGGTCGATCATGGTTCGGAGGCCGTCCTCGGCGTCCCGTACCGCCAGTAGAACCGAGTAAGGACTGTTGGTGGGATTCTTCCATTTCACCGTAAACGCCGCTCGGCGCCCTTCCACCCGGAGTGGCCGCAGATCGATGGCCGGATTGCCAACCTTACTGATCCTGATCCCGGATTCGCGGGCTGCCTGGAAGGCGGGGTCGGTGGCCGAGGTCGCGGCAACCGTGAACGGGTAGTCTCCCGCCGAGGCGGATCCAGGGGGAGGATGCAGGAGAAGTTCGGCATGGCCGGTCGCGCCGGGAAAGAGTGACACGGTGGGTGGAGTAAGGGTATACCAACTCTCATCCAGGCCGGTTAATGATAGAACATACTGATCGACGATCTGGCCGGTGTTGGTGATCGAGAGACCCAGACGGTGCCGCAAACCAGGGGCGATGTCGGTATAGGTCGGCCAGCCATCCAAGCGTATCGAGGGCGCCATCCTGCACTCCTGGGAAAGACTATCGCGGCCTGAGCCATGAGGCGTGTCCTCTGGCGAAGTACTCCCACTCTACACCTAATGTCTCTCACTGTGCTAGTGGCG
>JANWHO010000189.1 GCA_025450375.1 Chloroflexota bacterium | reverse complement strand
TTATCCCAGCGCTCGCCCTTGGTCTCATCGGTTCGTCAGGTGGTAAGCAGGCGCGGCAAGCTTGGTTCGCTTAACAAGGATTTAACATACCCTTAATCGCTGGTTAAACGCCCCTTGCTACCGTAAGTAGGGAGGACACGGGATGGATTGGCGGCCCGCTCTCCTCAGCGTGACGGTCGCCGCACCGTGGTTCCTCGTGATGCCGCGACCCGCGGATCGGTAGCACGATCAGACCCAGGCTGCCCCGACCTGTGGCAGCCTCAGATCGCACAAGCAGATAGTAAGGATTCGACATGCAGAGCAAATCACGGGGTGCGCGGCTGGCGACCGTCGTCGCGGCAGTCGTCGTGGCGTCGTCGCTGGTAGCGGCCACCGCGACCCCGAATGTCCAGGCCCGCACGAAGGCCGCCTCGACTCTCTTCCTGAACGGGGCAGGCTCGACCTTCGTCTATCCGCTGATGCTGAAATGGGCCTTCACGTACGGCAATACAATCAGCAAGACCACCCGTATTAATTACCAAAGCATCGGCAGCGGCGCCGGGATCGCTCAATTCACCGCCGGCACGGTTGACTTCGGCGCTACTGATGGCCCGATGACCGATGCCCAGATTCAGAAGGCGGGCGGCGACGTTCTGCACATTCCCGTTACCCTGGGCCCGGAAGCAGTGATCTACAATCTGCCTAGCGTACACGCGCAGGTGAAGCTTGATGGACCGACCCTGGCTCGGATCTACCAGGGCAAGATTACCAAATGGGACGACAAGGCAATCGCTGCCCTGAATAGCGGTGTACAGCTCCCCAGTATTCCCATCGTGGTCGCCCATCGGTCCGATGGCAGCGGCACGACCTTCATCTTCGCCAGTTATCTCAGCGCCGTAAGCGCGGACTGGAAGTCCAACGTGGGCGCGTCCACCACGATTAACTGGCCTACCGGCGAGGGTGGCCGAGGCAACGCCGGCGTGGCCGCCATCGTGAAGCAGTCACCAGGCGGCATTGGGTACGTGGAGCTCTCATACGCTATCTCGACCCAACAGACCGATGCCATGATGAAGAATAAGGCCGGTGTGTTTGTCGCGCCGTCCACGGCCGGCGCGTCCGCCGACGCGGCAAATGCTGGCACCGTACCCAGCGACCTGCGCGCCATTATCGTCGACAGCCCTGGGAAGGACTCGTATCCGATTTCCGGGTTTAGTTGGGCGCTGATTCACCAGAAAGCACCGGACGCGGTCCGCTACGGCGCGTTGCTGAATTTCCTCTGGTGGGTCATCCATAGGGGGCAAAGCTATGCGTCATCCGGGTCGCTACGCTACGCCCCGCTCGCCTCGAACATCGTGAAGCTCGACGAAGCAAAGATCAAGTCGGTCACATACCGGGGTAAGCCTCTCTTCACCGGTAAGTAAGTCCAGGCGCCGCGTGGTATGCGTTGGGCAGGGCGGGAACGTGACTCAGGTCACGCCCCGCCCTGCCCGTGGGCGTTTCATAGGGGGAAGCGGAAATAGCGGTGCAAGAGGCACTACCGAAAACAGCCGTCCAATCGACCAGCCGTGGGATCGGTGGCCGCGGCAGGCTGAATGGTGACGCTCTCTTCCAGGGGGTAGCCACCTTTTTCGCGCTTCTGATCCTCGTGATCGCGGTGGTCACCGTGACCACGATTGTCTATAACTCGTGGCCAACCCTCACCAAATACGGGTGGGGGTTCGTGGCCTCCGACGTCTGGGATCCCACGGTCAAAATGCTGTTCGGCGCCCGCCCGTTCATCTTCGGCACCCTCGTGACGGCGCTACTGGCCCTGCTCATGGCGGGGTTGGTGGGGATCGGGGTCGCGTTGATGCTCGTGGAGTTGCATCTTCCGCGGTGGTTTCGGGTGCCGGTTTCCTTTCTGGTCGAGCTTCTGGCCGCCATTCCCAGCGTCGTCTTTGGGGTCTGGGGCGTGTTCGTGGTGATCCCGCTCATGCAACAAGACGTTGATCCGGCCCTACAGCGCGTCCTTGGCTGGACCCCGTTCTTCGGCGATGACGTCAGTGGCGGGCACAGTCTGCTGACCGCCTCGCTGGTCCTGGCCGTGATGATCGTCCCCACGGTGACCGCCATCTCGCGGGACGTGATCCGCGTGGTGCCCGATCACCAACGGGAAGCGATGCTCGCGCTCGGAGCCACGCGGTGGGAGATGATCAACGGCGCCGTGCTGCCGTTCGCGCGGCCGGGCATCATCGGCGCGCTCATCCTGGCCCTTGGGCGCGCGGTTGGGGAAACCATCGCCGTCACCATGGTGATCGGCAATAACGTGTATATCGGGCCGAACCTGTTCCATGGGGCCGACACGCTGGCCAGCCGGATCGCCGCAAGCCTCGGAGAGGCAGCGGATCTGCAACTGGCGGGATTGTTTGAACTGGCGCTGATCCTGTTCCTGGTGTCCGTGGCCCTCAATGCCTTGGCTCGGCTCCTTGTGTGGTCCATTTCACACGGCAGTGGGCAGGTGGTGTAATGATGAGGACCGCCGCGGTTTCGCCCCAACCGTCGCTGCGTGGGGGACGCTTTCGCCGGCGAAAGGCGATGGATCGGATCATGTCCGGCGCCATGATTCTGAGCGCGATCATCGTGCTTATCCCCCTGTTCGCGGTCGGGGCCTTCGTGGTCCAGCAAGGGTGGCCGGCGCTTATTGGCCACTTCCCCAGCATCCTTACCGAGCAGTCGCCCGCCGGCGGGCAGTTGATCGAGGGCCTGAAGGGTACGATGGTTTTGATTGGCCTGGCCTGCGTGGTTGGCCTCCCAATCGGCGTGATGTCTGGATTGTATCTGGCGGAATACGGACGCAATCGCTTCGGCGACATGGTCCGGTTTACCGCCGACGTGATGGCGGGCTTACCCAGCATTGTCGCCGGCATTGTCGCCTACAGTATCCTGGTTCTGACCACCAAGCACTTCTCGGCCTATGCCGGCGGCCTGGCCCTTGGCTTGCTCATGTTCCCGACCGTCACGCGTTCGACCGAAGCCGTGGTGCGGCTCGTGCCTGATGCCTTGCGCGAGGGCGGGTTGGCGCTCGGCATCAGCCGGTGGCGCACCGTGGTCAGCATTGTCATGCCGGCGGCGCTCAGCGGGATTATTACCGGCATTATCCTGGGTATTGCCCGCGTGGCTGGCGAGACGGCGCCGCTTATCTTCACGGTTCTGGGGAATAACAATGGCTTTATCGGTCTCACCCAGCCTGTGCCGGCGTTGTCACTGCAAGTCTTTCAGGCGGTGGCGAGCCCCGTGGATCCAGCACAGGACTATCCGGTCGCCTACGCGGGAGTCATGTTGCTTTTCCTGCTGGTTGTCGCGCTCAATCTGCTGGCGCGGCTCGTCGCCGCGCGCCGCGCCGTTGCAAGGGGATAGAGTGATGAATGCGATGCGGGCCAGCGAGCCCCAATCCGTTACCGGCCCGGCTGGACACGGTATGTATGTCGAGCGTCTGCATGCCTTTTACGGGGCCAAACATGCGATCAAGGACATCACCTTGCGCATCGAACCGAATAGCGTGACCGCGATCATTGGTCCCTCGGGCTGCGGGAAATCCACCCTTTTACGTTGCTTGAATCGCCTGCACGAAGTGATAGCCGGTGCCTACGTCAAAGGTAAGGTGCTGCTGGATAGCGAGGACATTTATGCCCCCGGCACTGACCCGGTGCAGGTTCGCCGCCTGGTGGGGATGGTCTTTCAACGGCCAAACCCTTTCCCGACCAAATCAATCCTCGATAATGTGCTCGCGGGGATTAAGCTGACCGGAGGACAGCGCGGTATGAACCTGCGCGAGGTCGCGGAGCAGGCGCTGCGGGACGCGGCACTCTGGGATGAGGTGAAGGATCGCCTGAAGGCCCCCGCGACCGCCCTGTCCGGCGGCCAGCAGCAGCGGCTTTGTATCGCGCGCGCCCTGGCCGTGCGCCCGGACGTCATCCTCATGGACGAGCCATGCTCGGCCCTGGATCCAATCGCGACCCTCAAGGTCGAGGAACTGATCGCCGAGCTTCGCGACCACTACACCATCGTCATCGTCACCCACAATATGCAGCAGGCAGCCCGCGTCTCCGACCGGACCGCCTTCCTGATGGTGGATATGGAGGACCGCACGGGCGTGCTCGTCGAGGAAGGCCCCACCAAAGCAATGTTCAGTACGCCAAGGGAAAAGCGTACCGAGGACTATGTGACCGGAAGATTCGGGTAGGCCGGAACGGATCGTGGCGCCACCCCGCCAGATCACTCAAGGGAGGTATCGTCGTGACACGCGAACGCTTCGCGCAACAATTGGACGAACTCAATGCCGCCACCGTGCTCCTGGGCGAACAGGCGGCCACCGCGGTCGGGCAAGCAATCCAAGCCTTCACCCTGTATGATCCGGTTCTTGCCTCGCATGTCGTGGATGAAGATCCTGGCTTGAACCGGATGGAGCGCCAGATTCTTGACGATGCCTCACTCCTGCTCGCCCTCCAGGCGCCCGTTGCCCGGGATCTGCGCCGCATTCTCGGCATCTCACGAGTGGCCTCCGACTTTGAGCGGATCGGTGACCATGCAAGGGACATCGCGCGGGCGGCGATCCGACTGGCGGCGCCCCCGCTGATCGGTGACCAGGGCGACCTTCATCAGTTGATCACCCAGGCGGAGGGCATGCTGAGGGACGGGCTACGAAGCTATGCCGAGGGAGACGTGGCCCTCGCGCGCGCCGTCTGCAAGGTGGACGACGGGGTCGACAGTGCCTATGCCGCCCTGTTTCGCGACTTGCTGACCGAAATGGTCGAGGACTCAAGCACTATCGCGCGGGCCACCTATACGCTGTTCGTGGCCCGCGACATCGAGCGCATCGCCGATCGCATGGCGAATGTCGCGGAGACCACGATCTATATCGCGACGGGCGAGACGGTCGAACTCAACTAGGGGGCGACCAGCACCTTTGATTATATATCTGGTGTGACCAAATATCCCTATGGTATGGACGATGGGCCCGTAGTATGATGCGCGCGGTGGCACTATGCTTACAGCTTTCGACCAGGAGGTTACGTGGAACATTACATTCTTGGCACTACTCTGCCCGCGCTGGAAATTCGCTTGCAAGCGGGAGAAAGCATTCTGGCGGACAGCGGTGAGTTGTCGTGGATGACAGACTCGATCAATTTGAGGACGAGCACCCAGGGCGGCGGCGGCAAGGGCCTCTTTGGCGCCATTAAGCGCGTGGTTGGCGGCGGCACTCTGTTCCTGACCGAATATTCGGCCAACGGACGCCCCGGCGCCGTTACCTTCGCCACCAAGATGCCCGGTTCCATTCTGCCGATCAACATCGAGCCCGGCAACGGCTACATGATTCACCGCCATGGTTTCCTGGCCGGGACGACCGGGGTGCAGATTAGCGCCGGCTTCCAGAAGACTCTGGGGGCGGGCATTTTTGGCGGCGAGGGCTTCGTGCTGCAAAAGCTCTCCGGCCAGGCTCATGCCTGGATTGGCCTCTCCGGCGAGGTCGTGATCATCGATCTGGCGCCGGGCGAAACCCTGCGGGCCCATCCCGGACACGTGGGGATGTTTCAGGAGCGGGTGAGCTTCGACATCACCATGATGAAGGGGATTTCCAACGCCATCTTCGGTGGTGACGGCCTTTTCCTCGCCGCCCTGACCGGCCCGGGCCGAGTCTGGTTGCAGACCCTGCCCCTGCCGAACCTCGCCCACGCCCTGGTGCCGTACCTCCCCTCCAAGGGAAATTAAGAGCACCAGGCCCTGCATGCCGCCCGTGGCATGCAGGGCCTGGTGGAGTGTAAGCAGCGTGGCATCCCACCCGTTAGCCATGGTATGAGGCGCCAATCCGGCTCCACGGCTGACCACCTTGGGAGAAATCGCTCATGCCCGCCTTCCGCCGCGTTCCCCGTCTGGCCGCGCTCCTCGCCCTGACCGCCGCCATCGCCGCGCCCGCGCGCGCCGCTGCCGCCTCCACGCAATCGCTCAGCCTGCGCGTCATCCCCAACCCCGTCTCACCCGGCCGGCAACAGACCATTACCCTGAACGGGGCGCGTCCTGGCCAGTTGTATGTATTCACCACCTGGCCATTGTGTATCAAAGGGTTCGGCGGCGGCCTGATGGGCCGTTGGCGCGCGAACAGCCGGGGGATCGTGCGTTTCCATTACCCCGCGCCAACCAGTCCTGACACGACCTGCCGCTGGCGGTTGCGCGCCGCTCTGGCCTCATCGGGAGCGGCTGTTTCGACCACATTGACCGTGCGGGCCTCGGGGCCGGCGGTGAACGTAGCGGCGCTCAGCGGCCAGGGCGGCCTGGCCTTCACCTGGGACAACTACACCTACGCCGCTACCTCGACCACCAGCGGCGCCCATTTGGTGGCCAATGCGGCCGGCTCGGATCTGGCGTGGTCCGCCGATGGGCGCTGGCTGGCCTACATCCAGCCAGATCCCACCACCTATACCGGCATGGCCCTGTGGGTGGCGCGGGCCGATGGCAGGGGCGCCCACAAAGTGCCCGGCCTGGCGGCGATAGGCGGCTTTGCCTGGTCGCCTACCGGCGAGCGGCTGGCGGTGTCCGCAACGCCCGCCGATCAGCCCAAGGCCGGCTCCTCGGTGTGGCTGGCCAGCCCAACCACCGCGCCGCATATGCTGGTTTCAGGGGCCGGCGGCCCGGCCTGGTCGCCGGACGGCAGCCTGCTGGCTCTGGAGATGAGCCATCCTGGCACATCAGGAACGGCAAGGGTGACCACTTTGGCGACTATCCCCGTAGCGGGCGGGCCGATCACCAAGCACGGCAGCGTCCAGGGCTCCGGGATCATACTCGCCGGCTGGTGGCCAAACGGCCAGGGACTACTCTACAGGGTAGACCCCTACTTCTCCTCATCCATCGCCGCGGACGGCCTGCCCCTCTACAGCGTGCCCTTGCACGGCGCGCCCAAGCTGCTCACCACCACCTTAGGCTTTAAGGAATGGCTCGCCTGGGCGCCGAGCGGTACCCAGCTCCTAGTGGTGGCTGGGGCTGGGCGGGAGATCTGGACCGGTAAGTCGCTTCGCCTCTGCGATGCGGCCGCCGGAACCTGCCGGACGCTTTCCACCCCAAAAGGTAAGGTGGCCCTGGATCCTGCCTGGGCACCCGATGGCAAGCACA